>JAEUSS010000192.1 GCA_016788685.1 Prolixibacteraceae bacterium
TTAGCTCGTCGAAGGTCACTTTTGATGTGGTCGTCAGGTCGTAAAAAAAGCCATAATTCCGTTTCAGGTCATAGATAATCCATAGCTGGTCGGCAAAACGGTCACGAAAATGAGGAATACACAGCGGGAGCACATCGTACATAGGTGCAAAAGATGCGTAATAACTGCCTTCAACCGTTTTCTGAAACCGGACAAACATGTTGATCCGATGGGCCTCTTTGCATACTTTCTGGTGCAGTTTATTGATTTCGACTACAATCGGGTGCGAAAAATTGGTTTCTTCATTTTTGCCTGAGTCGATAATCAGTTGAATGTACTTGAATAGCAGGGCAGGAGTATCGGGCATTCCGGCCAGAAAAACACGGTAAATGCGGTGGGCATTTTCTTCGGATGAACGTGCAACAATCCCGTTCCAGACCCGTTCCGCTTTCCGGTCATCGGTTTCAACGGTAATGGTTGATCCAAACAGAATGTTCTGAGATCCTTCTCCTGAAAGGATTTCATCGGGGAAGAGCTTTAGCCGGTAACTTTCAAAAACCAACGTCAGCAGCCCTTCAAAAGTATTGTCGAACGAAAAGATGTTCATGCGCCAAGTTTCAAAAAAGCATAATGTTTACAGGGTCTATGTTAGTGCCGGCATTAAAGGGTGAAACAACTTCAGCTGAAAAGCCCCGTCGTTGGGCATCGGCTTTTTTTCAAGCAAAAGCTGGCGGACAATTTCCGGCTTCAGATCCTGTACATTTTGAGAGCGAAGTTCATTGCAGGTGATGAAATAGCGGGCTCGTTTCATTACTACTCCCATTTTTTGCAGATGTCCGGAATTCAGGCGTTGATGCTTGCGTGCCATCAGGATCAGCTGGATGGAGTGCGTTCCGATCCCCGGAACACGGAGCAGCATCAACGGGTCGGCTTTGTTGATGTCGACCGGAAAAAGATGCGGGTTGCGCAATGCCCAGCTAACTTTCGGGTCGAGTTCCAGATCGAGGTTTGGATTTTCTGCGGTCACAATCTCATCGTTCCGGAAGCCGTAAAAGCGTAGCAGCCAGTCGGCCTGGTACAGTCGGTGTTCACGGCGGAGCGGGGGAGTGTTTAAGGCTGGAAGTCGGTTGTCATAGGTATTTACCGGAATGTAGCCCGAGTAGTAAACCCGCTTGAGGTCCCGCCGGGAATAAAGCGCTGAAGCCAGTTTCAGTATGGTTTGATCGGTGTCGTTGGTCGCCCCGATAATTAACTGTGTGCTTTGTCCTGCCGGACTGAAAAGGGGGGCTTTCCGGTGATGTTTTCGTTCTTCTTTTGATTCCAGAATTCCGGCTGATATAATTTTCATTGGTTCCAGTACGCTTCTGAAGTCTTTGTCCGGAGCCAGAATTTTTAAATTGTTTTCACTCGGAATTTCAATGTTTACGCTCAGGCGGTCGGCCCAGCGACCGGCTTCAGCAATCAGTTGGGAACTCGCTCCCGGAATGGTTTTCAGGTGAATGTAGCCGTTGTACTTGTGTTCAGCGCGCAGTTTCTTGGCTACGCCAACCAGTTGCTCCATGGTGTGATCGGGACTGCGCAGTACACCCGAGCTCAGGAAAAGCCCTTCGATGTAGTTGCGGCGGTAGAATTCAATGGTCAGGCTGGCTATTTCATCCGGAGTGAAAGACGTGCGCGGGATGTCATTGCTTTTTCTGTTGACACAGTAGGCACAATCATAAATACAGTAGTTGCTGAGCATAATTTTCAGGAGCGAAATACAACGTCCGTCTTCGGTGAAACTATGACAGATGCCCCATGCCGAAGCATTTCCGATGCCTCCTTTTACATTGCTACGTTTGGTACCGCTCGAAGCGCATGAAACATCGTATTTGGCAGCCCCGGCCAGAATATTCAGTTTTTCAAGACTACTTTCTGAAATCATGTTTTGTCTTTGACAGTTATTTAATCAATGTTGTGTAAACAATGTAACAAAATCATTGAAAGTCAAAAAGAGGCAACAAGTTATTTTTCGGTAGCTGAAGAAAAAGTTCAGGATTGGCGTTGCTGTATGAGTCTGGATTCCGTGATTTATTGTGAAGACTGCCAGGCGGTTAGATGAATATATGCTCTTCAATAGATCCCGAGTTTTATAAACAGAAAGGCCGGCTCAATTTTCATTGAGCCGGCCTTGCACTAATTACCATACCCGCGAAAAATAATGATATAAAATATTATACCATTATAGTCTGGCAGAATATTTTATTATAACCTATAAATCTTCAAGGAAGGTATAGGTTTCGACCATACGGGCACGATAATGCGGAGGAGTTGCCACAACAGATGGTTGTACCATGTAGTATGATACTTTAAATGATTTAGTTGCCGGATCATATTTGTTAACTCCTGTAGGATCAAGTACAGCACTACGTGTATTACTGGCAGGTTGTCCGTAATCATTGATGACCTCGATTATATTTCCATTATCATCAAACTTAAATACCGGACAGAATGATCCCCATGCACTGGCGCCACCTGCTGCTGTTGACATTGGATAAATGTAATCCTTTCGGTG
>JAEUSS010000570.1 GCA_016788685.1 Prolixibacteraceae bacterium
ATTTTTACTATTGGCAATTTCCTGTAAAGAGGAGGAAAGGCATCAATCTTCTTCGGGGGATTCCGGTGCCCCGAAACAGCCTACCGAGATTACCTATAAACCACTATACGGGGGGGCCAGGTTTTTTTATAATCTCCCAGACGATGAGGATCTTTTGTCTGTTAACGCCAAGTATACAAATTCCAAAAATCAATCGTTCTCGTTCTCGTCATCTTACTATGTCGATTCACTTGATGTATTCGGTTTTGGTGACACTATCGATTATAAAGTCGAGTTGTACGCTGTTGACAGGGCCGGAAATAAGTCGACTCCGGTTGTTGTGAATGTGAAGCCCCTGGAATCAGCTATAACAAGGGTCGTCAAATCGATTCAGGTGAAACCCGGATTCAGTTCTTTCTTTATCGACTGGAAGAATGAGTTGGAGCAGAGTATTAATGTTTATGCTGATTTCAGCTATACGAAAGGTGGTACCAAACACGAGTTCACTTCGGTATTTTCATCAAATCTGGCTACCGAAAGACGATTCATTGAGGATTTGGAGCTCACTCCCGACGAGCCTGTTAGTGTAAGTATACGCGTAGAAGATACTTATGGGAACATTACCCAACCTATTGACAAAGGGAGCCTTTCTCTATACGAGGATATCGAGATCCCGAAAGAAAAATGGTTTTTGCCGGCATCGAACGACTCTGTCGGAGGTATTCCGCAATGCTTCGGCGATGGTCTTGAAGGACGCTTACGTTACGTTATCGATGGTATTATTGACCGTGGAGATAATCTCAATTTTATGCATACTCAGGGCAGAGGGCGTACAGGAAAAGCTGCGAACGGGAACATGCCCTGGAATATTATTGTAGACCTTGGTGACTATTATGAGTTGAGCAGGATTGTAACGGTGCAAAGGCATTCCGGAGGGCTTGCAAATATTAACCGGGGGCAGTATTACCAGAGTGAGAACGTTGGTATTTATCAAATGTATATCTGGGATGAAGATCTGAAACAATGGGAACCTATTTCTCAGCACCAGATTCCGGTACCTGTTGGCCTGAGCGAACTTGAGTTCGTAAAGAAAGGCGAAGCCGGCGATATGGCCTACATGTATCCTGATGATCCAAAGTACACCAAACCTACCCGCTGGTTCAGATACGAGGCGTTGAAGGGGTTTACTTCCAATTACACTCGAGAAGATGCTAATTGCCTGTCAGAGCTGACTCTTTTTGGCAAAAAAGCATCTAAACAGTAGGTTTCACCAATAAAGAGATATATCTTATGAGACATATAGTATTATCATTGATCGTTTTGGCAGCTCTCCTATCTTCATGCGAAGATATGTATTCAAACTTGAAAAAGTACGAAGGAGAAATAGTATATCCTGCCCGGTTTGATACCATAATCGGCTATGTTGGCTATGAAAGGGTCGAAATAGACTTGATGAAGGCAGGACGGATTCCAAGCAGCCAGATGAAGCTGGGAAAAGCTAAAAAAACCGTAGTTGAATATGATGATGTGGTGTTGACCATTGATTCTTTGGCTTCTTATGTTAATATTACCGGACTGACGTCGCCCAAACTTTATCGTTTTAAAATTTACACGATTGACGAGTTCGGGAATAAATCGGTACCTCAGGGAATCGCTATGATACCTTATACTAAAAGTGATGTAGAGGCCTTGCAGATTTCTGCGCCCAGAGTAATGAGATCTCCGTCTGCTGCGGTTGTCGACTGGCCCAGGGGAGTATCTTCTGTTCTTTTAAATTATTATGGCTTAACCTTTGAATATACAGATAAGAATGGAACTGTACGGACTGGAAAAAGAGGAGCAGATTCCCGGTTTTATATCGGTAATGTTAGTGCAGGACAAGCTGTCGATGTTAAAATGAGCTATAAGATCATCCCAAGAGTTAATAATCAGCCAATCTTGGACACGGTCATTTTTAAAGACAACCTTATTCTTAATATGCCAACCAGTTCTAGCGAGTTTGCGGCTACCGAAAGAGACATTTTAGTTGCCAACGGAGTGACTGTTTTTACTGCTGACGGTGTTTCTTCAATCGAAAAATTGGTTTATCCGGTACATGCCAACTCATTGCAGGATGTATTTTATTTTCCGAACCTGAAGGAACTTGATCTGACAGGTGGAAACTTATTCGCGCTTCCTACATTAACCTACGACAGAAATGGGGTGAAGGATATTGTTGGAGGTGGTGATTATGTTCCTTTTATACGTAAGGCCGGAGATGTTTCTTCAGGAAATATGCAGGCAGTTAAAGATTTGCTGGAGTCAGGAATACTAAAGAAAGTATACTACAGACCTAATTCTATGGGACTTGATCAAATGCTGAGCCCTTATGTTGCTACTGGAGTTGTTGAGTTGGTTGGAGGTCCCGGTTCAGTATTGATTCCGGATAAGTTTCAACTGAATGGAGTTGTGCAGGCTAGTGAATGGAAAATGGATATTACTTATCCTGCAACCGGAGCTCCGGCAGGTGAAGGGTTGGAGAACATATATAAAACGGTACTCAAGGCTAAAAATGCGTCATTTGTATTTGCTCTGCCTAAAGAATACGAGTTCAATCTTAAGGAATACAGATATCTTAAGATGAAAGTTTATGCTCCGGCCAAGACTTTTTTCGCCGGCGCTTATGCTCCATATCAGCGCATCTGGCCCCGATTTATGAACCGCTTGTGGTCTTTTGGCGGAAATAGCAGTTTTGGGCAGCAATATTGGGATTATCCCAGAGAGCAGTACACTATCAGCGATGCTAATCTTCAGACATGGACGGACATCACTATCGACATGTCTAGCGCACTGGATAAGCACAATCGCGTCATTGTGCTGAACATCGGGGGAGAACCCTCGTTGACATGGGCTCCTCCTGCTGATATTGTCTACTATTTTGCTAATATCAGGTTTACTAAAGAACCGTAGTTAGAAATATCGGTTCCCGATTGTAGAGCACTTGAAAAAGAGTTGTCAGGGGTCAATTCCGTAAGGGTTGATCCCTTTTTTGTGTGATTAGAATGCGCCTGCTGGGCGAACTTTTTTATAAAAGAAAAAAGCCCTTGCAAATTTATTATTTGCAAGGGCTTAAAAAAAATGAGGTCAGTGGCGGATTCGAACCGCCGTACACGGTTTTGCAGACCGCTGCCTAACCACTCGGCCAACCGACCAGATTATGGTTTTTACCTTTTAAAGGTGCGCAAAGATAACAAAAAAATCTTCCAAATTCCAAGCAAAAACTATCGAGGCAAAAAAATACATTTACTGTGCTTTACTGTCGTAGTCCATTCGGGCCCGGATAATTTCTTCCACACTACCCGAAGCCCATTGGGCGAGTTCCCAGATCTTCAAAAGCAGACTTTGCCCAAGCGTGGTTAACTCGTACTCCACGCGCGGAGGAACTTCAGCATATATCTTCCGGGTTATCAGCCCGTCGCGTTCCAGTGAGCGGAGAGTCACGGTGAGCATGCGCTGCGAAATTCCATCGATCTTACTCTTTAATTCATTGAAGCGGGTTTTGCCCGAGTAGCCTAAATTCAGGATTGCCAGCAATGACCATTTGTCGCCAAAACGATCCATGATGTCCCGAACCGGACAAAACCCACTGTTTTCTTCTTCTCCATGAAAAAAAACTTCCAGTTTTTTTTGAAGTTCAATCAGCTGATTATCTGCAATAGTTACTTCCATGTTTCCTGGTTGTGTTTTGATGCGTTCTTGTGAGTTCAAAAGTTACTTTGTAACATTGAGGCACTAAAAGTAACTATTAGGACTTAAATTTCAAAAAAAAAGTGCGGTAAGGAAACAGATATTTTTTAAATTTAAAGAGATGAGCGTATTATCAGATTTGAAATGGCGTTATGCCACCAAAAGAATGAACGGACAAAAGATTCCGGCAGATAAACTTGAAAACATACTGGAGGCCATTAAACTGGCTCCAACGTCAATCGGGATGCAGCCTTTTACTGTTTGGGTTATTGAAGATGCGGAGCTGAAGGCAAAGATTGCTTCCGCAGTTTACAACCAGCCACAAATAACTGAAGGTTCGCATGTGCTGGTGTTTGGCGCTTGGAAAGAATACAGCAACGAAAAGGTGGACGAATATATTAACCAGATTGCTGCCCTTCGTAATGTTCCGGTTGAATCGCTGGAAGGAATGCGTAATATGATTACGGGCAGTATTGCCGGAAAAACTCCGGAGCAATTGCTGAACTGGAATATGAAACAGGCTTACATTGCCCTCGGAACCGGTTTGGTTGCCGCTGCCGAAGAACAGGTGGATGCTACTCCGATGGAAGGGTTTGATCCGGATGCGCTGGATGCTGCGCTCGGCCTGAACGAGATGGGATTACGGAGTACTGTAATTCTGGCATTGGGCTATCGCGATGCTGAAAAAGACAAATATGGAGTGGCTGCAAAAGTCAGAAGAAATTCGGAAGAGTTGTTTGTCAGAATTTAAGGTAAGCCGGATCGGTGGAACAGGCCGGGAGCTGGCGGATGACTATTATCTCCGTCAGTTTCCGGCCTTTTGCATTATCCCTCCATGCTTAAGCTCACTTTTTCAATCGGGCCACCCATGGGCGGGTTCATCTTCGAAACTTTTACGGCTACTTTCCGGATTTCCGGGAATTCAGCCTTCAGGCGGGTGATGATGCGCTGCACGACATGCTCGAGCAGGTTCGACGGAATTGCCATTTCTTCTTTCACGGCCAGATAGGCTTTTTGGTAATCGAGCGTATCTTCCAGCCGGTCACTCTGTCCGGCTTTGCTGCAGTCGGTATCAATCTTCAGGTTAACCAGGAAACGGTTTCCGGCCACCTTTTCCACTTCAAAATGCCCGTGAAAGGCATAAAATTCCATTCCTTCAATTTCGATCATCGCCATGGCATCGGATTTTATTTTTTCAGGAAGCAAAATTAATTTTATTGTTTCGGAAATCAATTTTCAAACGTGTGAATATCTGATAGCTGAAATCATTTTATACTTTTGTCGTTAATCCCATTAACAAAAGCGATTTAATAAACTGAATACGATGAGCGAACATGTGATTGAGAATGACAACGCGGTGAAATCGAATAATTTCATTCACCAGATTGTTGAAGAAGAGATTAGTGCCGGTAAAAATAACGGTCGTGTGCATACCCGGTTTCCCCCCGAGCCGAACGGATACCTGCACATTGGTCATGCCAAATCTATTTGCCTGAACTTTGGAACCGCTCAGAAATACAACGGCTTAACGAACCTGCGTTTCGACGATACCAACCCCTCCAAAGAAGATACCGAATACGTCGATTCCATCATGGAAGATGTTCACTGGCTGGGATTTGACTGGGGAACCCGGCTGTATTATGCGTCTGATTATTTCGACCAGCTTTTTGGTTTTGCGGTAAAACTTATTCAGGAGGGAAAGGCTTATATCGACGACCAGAATGCCGAAACAATCAGCACACAAAAAGGAACGCCCACCCGCCCGGGTACCGAAAGCCCGTTCCGTAACCGGACAGTTGAGGAAAATCTCGACCTGTTTATGCGCATGAAAGCCGGCGAATTTAACGAAGGTGAGCGCGTGCTGCGCGCCAAAATCGACATGTCGTCGCCAAACATGCACATGCGCGACCCGATTATTTACCGGATCATGAAAACGCCGCATCACCGCACCGGCGACAAATGGTGCATCTACCCGATGTACGATTTCGCCCACGGACAGTGCGACTTCTGGGAAGGAATTACCCACTCCATCTGTACGCTTGAATTCGAAGTTCACCGCCCGCTGTACGACTGGTTTATCGATCAGCTGAAAGACTCGGATTACCGTCCGCGACAAATCGAGTTCTCGCGCCTGAACCTCAATTATACCGTGATGAGTAAACGTAAATTACTCGAACTGGTGAAAGACAAGCACGTTTCGGGCTGGGACGACCCGCGCATGCCCACCATTTGCGGATTGCGCCGCCGCGGTTACACCCCCGAATCGATCCGCAATTTTGCTGAACGCATCGGCGTAACCAAAACCGACGGGATTACCGACGTTGCCCTTCTGGAATACAGCGTCCGCGAAGACCTGAACAAACGCGCCCAGCGCGTGATGGGCGTACTGAACCCGCTGAAAGTAGTGATTACCAACTGTCCGGAAGGGGTGGTTGAGCAGATGGAAGCGGTAAATAATCCGGAAGATGCTTCGATGGGAACCCGCATGGTGCCCTTCACCCGCGAACTGTATATCGAACGCGACGATTTTATGGAAGTGCCGCCTAAAAAGTTCTTCCGCCTGTCGCCCGGAACCGAGGTGCGCCTGCGCTACGCCTATTTTGTTACCTGCACCGATGTGATTAAAGACGCCAACGGCGAAATCACCGAAATACACTGCACTTACGATCCGGCTTCGCGTGGCGGAAATTCGCCCGACGGACGCAAGGTCAAATCAACCATCCACTGGGTTTCGGCTACCGAAAATGTGGAAGCTGAAGTGCGCCTGTACGACCGCTTGTTCTCCGACGAAGAGCCCGACGGCCACAAAGACATCGACTTCAAGGAATTTATGAACCACGATTCGCTGCAGGTGCTGCCGAAATGCTACATCGAACCCTTTGTGAAAGATGCCAAAGCGCTCGATCATTTTCAGTTCGAACGGTTGGGTTATTTCAATGTCGACACCGATT
>JAEUSS010000221.1 GCA_016788685.1 Prolixibacteraceae bacterium
CTCCGGAGCAAATGCATAAACAACAGATCATTAAAATTAAAAGCTATAAAAAAACAGACCGTTTCAAAGCTAGCTTTGAAACGGTCTGTGAATCTATTAATTTAGTCCTATAAATCTGTATCGCTTATTTAGGACTAGTCAAAAAATATGACATCGGATTAATCGGGTTTGTCTTTTTCAAACTGCAAATAATTAAAAAAATCGACATAAATTTACTTACGGATATTTCAAACCATTGCAAATGTCGATTGATCTCCAATTTTCGCACTGCGAAGCCGGTGAAACATCTTCTTTTCTGGTTAGAAGATATTTTTCGCTGAGCTCAAACGCAGATACGGGTTGCTACTCTGACAAACACATTCCGGAAGGATCGTGCACATTGGTATTCAATTTTAAAGGAGAGGTAAGCATGAGCACCGCGCATTTGCCCGCCCTGAAATTACCTCCCTACTTCCTGACACTGCCCTACTTAGGATTTGTAAATATCACGGCGGCGCTTCCGAGCGACACCTTTGGCGTAATATGTAAAGCAAGCGTATGTTCTGCTTTTTTCAACATTCCCCTAAACGCAGTTCAAACACTGTCTTTCCGGCCGATCGATGATGTAATTTCTGCCGAGTTGTATGAAACGCTCAAAAGTGCAGGTACACTTCAAAACCGAATCAAGATATTTGAGAACTACATCAGCAAAGTCGGAGAAAGGAAAAAATATGATGCCGATGATATCGATGTGGCCTATGAACAAATCTATTCCTCAAACGGGCTTTTGCAAATTAAAAAGCTGGTCTCGGAACTAAACCTGAACAGCCGGTCGTTTCGCCGCAATTTTGACCGGAGAGTCGGAGTTTCGGCCAAATCACTTTGCCGGATTGTACGGGCCAACCAGGTTTTGAATGCCTTAAAAGAATCAGGAAAAATAGACTTCCAGAACATTGTATATTCGGGCAAATACTTTGATCAGCCTCATTTTGTGAACGACTTCCGCAAATTTACCGGCGAATCGCCCGGCATGTTTTTTCACCGCGACCTACGGCTGGTCAAGTTATTTTCGGGACTACAATAAACGTCGGCTAAAAGCAGTTCGGCACTGGCCGTTTTTTACAATGTTTTGAAAAACAAGGTTGTTAAATTTGATAATCAAACCCAAACAATCTGTTTTATGAGAACTATCAAAGTCATATTTACCCTGATGATACTGGCAGTTGCATCGGTTGCTTATGGTCAGTTTAACATCAAAGAGAAAATCAAAGAAAGATCCGCAACCCGGGCAGAAAACCGGACAGAAGAGGGAATTGACAAAGGCATCGATAAGCTGGAAGATGGGGTGGGCAAGCTTTTCAAGAAGAAAAAAGACAATCAGGAAGAAACTGTTGAAGAAAACGAAGGCACATCAACACCTCAGGACGCAGAGGATACGGACAAAGATTCGGAAGCCGGAGAAAAGGCCCCGGAAAAAGCCTCTACTCCGCTTAAAGGATCCTCAAAATACGATTTCGTCCCCGGCGACAAAGTGCTTTACTTCGAAGATTTTTCTCAGGATGCCATCGGCGACTTCCCCGCCCTGTGGACAACCAATGGCGGCGGTGAGGTAAAAACAGTGAATATCGCGCCGGGCAACTGGTTCCACATGAACAAGGAAGATGCGGTATATTGTTACACCAAATCCATTGCTTTTCCCGAAAACTTTATCACGGAATTTGACATCATTCCGGACGGCAATTTTGCAAACGGGTTTACACTGACCTTTTATGAAGACCCTGAAAATGCGGAATTGACCGATGATCTTTACCCGGGCAGCAAAGGTGTTCACGTTTCGTTCGACAGCGGCAACTGGTATTCCAAAGGGTACAATAACACCATTGATGGCGGTGGCTGGATTGACGGACAATCGGAAACGAATCCGGTAGTTGAGTCACAAGTTAACCACGTAATCATTTGGGTGCAGAATCGCAGGCTTCGCATTTACCATCAGGGAGCGAAAGCGTTTGACATGCCAACGAATATTCACGCCGGAACCAGATTTAACCGACTGCGGTTCAGCGGATGGAGTACACAAAGCACTCCCTATGTATCAAACATTAAAATTACCACTGCGGCACCGGACACCCGCAGCAAACTCATTTGCGAAGGGAAACTGGTAAGCTACGGAATTTATTTTGATGTAAACAAAGATATCGTAAAGGCTGAATCGTATGGAACCCTCAACGACATTGCCAAAACACTGAAAGAAAATCCGACGGTGAACATCAAAATCATTGGGCACACCGACAGTGACGGAGATGATACCCAAAACCTCAATTTATCCAAACGACGTGCGGCGGCGGTAAAAAATGTACTCTCGTCTGATTTTGGGATTGATGCAACCCGCATCCAAACCGATGGTAAAGGAGAATCCGAGCCCATCTCCCCCAATACAAATACCGAGGGGAAGGCTAAAAACAGGCGGGTTGAGTTTTTGAAAATCTAAGAGACAAGGAAATGAGAGTTTTTATCGTGTTCCTGTTGTTGTCAGCAACAACAGCATTCCCGCAACAACGCCCTGAATTCTCAGAGAAGACCGTTGAAATTGACGAAAGAGTATTTTTGCCCTACACCAAAGGAGAAGTCGTCAGGAAGATTGATGGTCCGCAAAAGCCCGTACTTGATCAGATTTGCTCCATAATCACCTCCTGGGATTCAATAGCTCCGCCGCAGGGGGTGAAAGTATTCTGCTCCGGCTTTGACAATCTGCTTGAAATTTATTTCTTGCCGTATTTGTTTGAAGAAGGTAACCGGTATGCTTCAGAAGGAGGCCCAAATCTTAGTATCACTGTAAATGATCCCAATACCATTGGGGGCAGTCCGATAGTTTCCGGCATTTTTCTTTGTCCGCAAAAAAAGAAAGACTTTCATGGCTATCCCGTATATCAAAACGACCATCAGGAGATAGCGATTGTGTATAAAAAAACAACCCCGCTTTTTATCCCTGTATCTCAGGAAGACTATCTGAAAGCGCTGATTGCAAACGAAGAAAAAAAAGCCCCTAAAGACCTTAAATCAGACTACCTGAAGGCATTAAAGGAAATGGAGCAGGTTTATGAGGATTTACTAAAAACTGATGCAGAAGCAGCAAAAGAATTCAAACAAGGAATTGCCGAGTTCAAAAATGAAATCGCTAAAAACGGAAACCAAACAGGAACAACAGAACTGACAGCTCTTCTCAAAAAAGAACTGTCGGCCTTATCCGCTGAAGAAAGAAACCGACCGGCTTATTACGCAGGAGCGTTGGCAATGGAAAAATTCCAGAATGTTTCAGGGCTGGTTCCTTTCGCAAGCCGGGAAAAAGGAGCCGCACTGGTCAGGCCAAATCCTGCGCTAACAAACAATTCATCGGCAAATCAGATTCAACTTCTTGTTATTTCCTGGTCAATCAGTCCGGACAATCCGGGATCATACAACCGGGGACGTACTGGATTTGATTTGGCCGATGATCTGATGAGAAAACTATATCGAGAGCAACACATCTGGAGTAAAATTTTCAGCCTTTGCAACTAAGCAAAAAAAGCCGAACTGATGTTCGGCTTTTTTGCGGAGAGTGAGGGATTCGAACCCCCGGTACCCCGAAGGGTACAACAGATTTCGAGTCTGCCCCGATCGACCACTCCGGCAACTCTCCTGTTAACATTCGCAAAGATAAGAATCTTCCTATTTCCTTCGATTAAATTCAGCCAAAGCTGCATCTAAAAATTCAACAAAACGATCAGCATTCAGATCATACGCTTTGGGTTCAACCAGTTTCTGTTCTTTTCCATCAAGCAAGACATAATAAGGCTGAGCGTTCACGCCGTAGCGTGAAATCTGGAAATCAGCATACTTTTTCCCCAAGGTCTTTTTCACTTTACCATCATAAGTTGAAGTGATCCATTCACTTTCAGGCAAAGTTGTTTTATCATCAACGTACAAAGCAATCACCACAAAATCATTACGCAAACGATCCAAAACACGGGGATCAGACCAAACACTGGCCTCCATCTCCCGACAATTTACGCAGCCGTGTCCTGTAAAGTCGATAAAAACCGGTTTATTTAGTTTCCGGGCACAAGCCATACCCTGTTCGTAATCAAAATAACCTTCCAATCCGTGGGGTAAATGCAAAAACTCGCTAAACTTAGGTTTCTCACAAATCTCATCAAACTCTGAAACTGAAGAAGAAACTGACTGATGAGGTTTTGAAAGTTTAATTTCATCCCTGATAATCTGGTGCAAATCAAAATCATGGGTTGTTTGTGGCGGCAAATAGCCTGAAATGGCTTTCAGCGGAGCTCCAAACATTCCGGGCACCAGGTAAACAACGAACGTAAACGACAATATGGCCAAAAGTAATCGCGGCACAGAAACAAATTTCACATCACTGTCGTGCGAGAATTTAAGTTTCCCTAACAAATAGAATCCGAGAAGCACAAAAATAACAATCCAAATGGCCAGATAAACTTCACGATCGAGAATTCCCCAATGATAAGTCTGATCAGCTACGCTCAGGAATTTAAGTCCTAAAGCCAATTCCAGAAAACCGAGCACTACTTTAACTGAATTCAACCATCCTCCCGACTTAGGAAGATTCGACAACCAACCCGGGAACAATGCAAAAAGAGTGAATGGCAGAGCAAAAGCGAGCGAAAACCCGAACATCCCGACAATTGGCTTTAATACTTGTCCGCCTGCTGACTGGACCAAGATAGCTCCAACAATTGGCCCGGTACACGAAAATGAAACCAGCACCAACGTCAAGGCCATAAAAAACGAGCCCATGAACCCGCCTTTATCAACCTGTTTGTCCGATTTGTTAACCAACCAGCTCGGCAAAACGATTTCGAACATTCCGAAGAATGAAAAAGCAAAAAGCATGAAAACAGCAAAGAAAATCAGGTTGGGAATCCAATGTGTGCTAAGCCAGTTAGCTGCACCCGGGCCAAAAACGACAGCAACCAGTGTTCCGACAACGGTGTAGATGGCGATAATGGAAAAACCGTAAAATGCGGCATAAAGCCTTGACTTTAGCTTCGAACCACCACTGTTCATAAAAAATGAAACCGTCATAGGGATCATTGGGAACACGCAAGGTGTCAATATTGCAGCCAATCCTGCCAGAAATGAAAAAAACAAAAAAAGCAAGAGATTCCCGGCTCCCGGATCTGCTGCCGAGTTTTCCGGAGCGGTAACCTGGGCAGGCTTTTCCGGCGCATTCTGTACATTCAGATTAAATACAAAATCGACTTCCACTGGTGGGGTACAAGTTTCGTCGTTGCACGACATAAACTCAACAAAACCCTTTATATCAACAGGATCCGAACTCTTAAGCTTAATTTTCTGGGTCAATACGGCCTGATTACTGAAATACCCCAGCTTCATATTAAAGGTCTTATCGAAAACCTCTGTCGGTTGCGGATCTTTGGTTAGTTCTCCCGCAAAATCGAACAAGGTCGAATCCGCAAACTGGATAGATGTTTTAATCGGTCCCCCTTCGGGCAACTGTGTGTCATACAGATGCCATCCGTCATCGATCACCGCTTTGAAAATTAAAGTTACTTCCTGCCCCTCCTGCTTCGACTCAAAAGTCCATTTCACCGGATCGAGAATCTGGGCAAACGACTGAAGTACAAAAAGGAATAGAAAACTTATAAAAATAGAAATCCTTTTCATGGATTGAATTTTAAATATTTCAGGACGCAAAAATACACATTGGATTTTATCTATACATGAAAACAGTCATCGAAATACTCGAATCTGTATAGAGAATCCAAATCGGGGAAGAAACGATACTCCAAAAAACAACTGTTTATCTTCAGCTCAGGCAGCTTTTTCAAATCAGCTTCACGATAGCGATTGCCAATCCATCCGGGAAAAACGATCCAAGTCACAAACTATGGTATCCGGTGTATCAGCACCGCCCTGATCTCTCCTGATTTCCCCTTTCTTCAAGCCGGAATGCGAAGCGAAACAATACTCCAACGGATTTATTGTAATCATTCTCGAATATTCATAAAACAAACACTAAAATTCTAAAAACAGGGTTACCTTTTGTTTGAGTTCAGAATTAACTGATAGTATTCTCTCCACCTTCGGAAATATGAACCCAAGGCCGGTGAGAATTTAATTCAGGTATTTTTACTGCCGAAAAAAGTGAACGACAAATATGAACCAGTTTTCCCCGAGATTCGGATCCGGAAAAACTGAAACAGACAAAGACATGATTCAAGAAAAATCTTTTTATACTCTTCAGGCCACATTCGAAGCTGAATGTGGCCTTTTTACTGGATCTGTTTTTCAAAAACAGAATTTCTTTTTTGCTAAATCACACGGTGAAATTACCTGACGTAATCAAAACTTCGAATTAAAAATCTAAAAGAAAAACCTAAAAAACTGACGATACAAGTAATTTGATTAATCAAATCATAACTAATTGAAAAATATACTGAACAAGAGGCAACCTAAACAATAAAAACTGCATCTTAGATGTTATAAGTCAAAAATTACAGAAAAATATGTACCCTGCAATACAAATCACTGTTTCTTTCATTATCGGCATGTTCTTGGTTTATTACTCCATCCCTGTTATCGTGAGACTCTCAAAAGAAAAAGAACTATTTGATGTGCCAAACGAACGGAAAGTTAACAAAACTGTCGTCCCTACCTTGGGAGGTGTCGCTCTGTTCATCGGAATAAGTATCGCAACACTTCTGGGAATGCACAACTATTTGTTCCCAGACTTAAGATATATTCTTATTGGCATGATCATCATGTTTTTTATCGGGATAAAAGATGACATCCTGACTATATCAGCCAATAAAAAGTTGATTGCACAAATCATTTGCGCACTGATAATAATCATTCCGGGCGAAATCCGTTTCACCCATTTGCACGGAATACTGGGGATACAGGAATTAAACTACGTTTTCAGCATATTGATCAGCTTGCTCGTAATTGTAGCCATCACTAACGCCCTGAACCTGATTGACGGTATTGACGGACTGGCTGCTTCGATGGGAATTTTAAGTTCAGTCTTCTTCGGCGCAAATTTCCTGCTAACCGGCCACTTTAAATATGCTATTTTGTGTTTTGCGATTGCCGGAAGCTTAATTTCGTTCTTTTTCTATAACGTTTTCGGAAAAAAGAACAAAATTTTCATGGGCGATACAGGTTCGCTGTTGGTAGGCCTGCTGATCTCTGTACTTACGATTAAATTCAATGAGTTCTCTTTGGCAACTACCGATGGAATGCTGAGTTTTTCACCAGCACTTAGTTTTGCCATTATTGTCATACCTGTTTTTGACATGGTCAGGATATTTATGGCGAGAATCTGGCAAAAACAATCTCCGTTTTCCCCGGACATGAACCACGTCCATCACAAACTATTAAAGCTCGGATTCTCACATCTCGAAAGCACAATGATTCTGGTAGGTGTCAACCTGACTTTCATTATCGTAGCATATGCTTTAAGCGATTTGAATAATAATGTACTCCTGATGTTATTGTTTTTGATGGCAACCGCATTTTCCATTTTACCGGGACTGGCATACGAATATATGCTGTCAAAAAAGTCGCATACTCAAAAGCTGCAACTAAATCTGGTATTTATGGCCTTAAAAAATTATTCGTTAACCGAACGCAATACACACTCTGCTACTGACCCGGCTCTCAAACAAATAAAGAAACGCAAGAAAAAAAGCAGGAATGACCAAAAGGTGATCCGGGTAAACTTTGCAAAAGAGGAAAAACCAGTAAAAATTGCAGGATCCAATTGAAACAGGTGTTTCACCTGTCTCTGAACAGATGAAAAAATCCATTTGCCGATCGTTTCATCCCGTCGCGCCCTATACCTTCGGCGACGTAATAATAAACACCCGGAGTAGCAAGTTTTCCGCCAAGTTTCCCATCCCAGACTGATGCTTCGGCAGTATCAGCAAAACCCTGAACGTTATTATTTTCGTATGTATGAAGTACCTTACCCCAACGATTTAGGATGGTAATCTTTACGGTTTTCATCGAGAAGAACTTAACAACAAACCGATCATTGCTTCCGTTCCCGTCAGGAGTAAAAACATTCGGTGCATCAATGAAAGATTCGCCGACCACAATGTAGTCGTTCATGTAAACGGTATCCGTACAGGTTGTAAACTCTGAAACTTTTTTCGAAACCAGCTTTACCATGTAAGTTCCGGTTTCTTCAAACGTGTAGACCGGATTATCACTGTAAATGATCTCCTGAATACTATCTTTAAACGTCTGTGCTTCAACTTCCATCTTAATCTTCTGAAGGTCCTTAAAAATATACCACTCGAATTTCCCAGGGTCTCCATTTTCCGAAGTATTGGTGAAGGTAACAGTCAACGGAGCTTCATTTTTATCCGGATCGCTTCTCCTCGCCGGCAAGGCAAACGAAAACGAAGCTTTGGTCACAATCGAATAATACAATACATCGGCCCTGGCAACACAGCCAAACCGATCTGTTACTTCAAAAGTATAGCTGGTATTTTGGGTTGGCGGGTCAAAAACGGTCCGGTTTTTCAAAACACTCCCATCGAGCCATTTATAAACAACCCCGCTATCCAGCACTTTGGTTTGCATTGTGCTTAAATCGATGTAAGTCAACGCAGGTGTTTCGAAAAAACCCTTCAGAGTAAAAGAATCGCAGTTCGAATCAGAAATTTCAGCGGTAGCCTCCAGATAGTTATTAAAAATCCAGGCTGTATAGGTCGATACTCCCGCAGCAGTTGTAATATTTACACGGTAACAACCATTTTCAAGATTCGAGACCGTAGCAGATGTATTTCCTGACAAATCGTTCGAAAAAAAATCAAAGGTGCCGGTTTGAGCATTCAGTTTCTGCCACTCAAAGGTCCCGGTTCCATTGTCCGGTGTATTTGCCGTCAAAGAAGCACTCTGCGCGCCCCTGGCTCCGCAAAAAACATGAATATTATCTTGGTTTCCGCTTGAATATTCCGTTGGCAAAATCTTCTCGGCAGATGAAGTGATTTGTGCAAATCCGGCCTCCGAAACCAGAAAATAAAACAACACCCCAAACAATTTATATTTATTCATCGTTCTGTTTCGTTTACAGTTCACAATATTAACGCTAAAAAACGATTTATCTTTTGTGCGCTCCGAAATTTTCTGGTTTCAGCATTGACGAAAACTACTTACCTTGCACCCCTGAAAACAAGGAAACAATTTTACTTTTACCGACCATTTTAGAATAAAAATACACTGTGCAGAATTATCTAGACGAATTAAATGAAGTTCAGAGACTTGCCGTCGAGAACATTACCGGAGCCTCTTTAATTATTGCTGGAGCAGGATCAGGAAAAACGAGAGTTCTGACCTACCGGATTACTCATTTGCTGAAACAAGGCGTGAAACCCGGCTCCGTCCTGGCGCTCACCTTCACCAACAAAGCAGCACGGGAAATGAAAGACCGTATTGCCAAAATGGTCGGTCCGAATACAGCCCGGCACCTTTGGATGGGGACCTTCCACTCCATATTTGCACGTATTTTAAGAACCGAAGCCGAAACCATCGGATACCCGTCTAATTTTACCATTTATGATTCGGCTGATTCAAAAAACCTGATTAAAAGTATCATTAAGGACATGAACCTGGATGATAAAACCTATAAACCCAATGTGGTCGCATCGCGCATCTCGGCGGCAAAAAACAATCTGGTTTCATCTGAAGTCTATGCAAGAATGCCCGAAACTACCGAATACGACCAAAGCATCAAGATGCCGCTGATCAGTCATATTTATAAGGAATATGCAAAAAGATGCTTTCTCGCCGGCGCAATGGACTTTGACGATTTACTACTGAAGACCAACGCGTTATTCCGTAATCATCCTGAAATCCTTGACAAATACCAGCGTATCTTCGAATATCTTCTGGTCGATGAGTATCAGGACACAAACCACTCGCAGTACATGATCATCAAGAAACTGGCTGCCAGACACAACAACATTTGTGTTGTTGGCGATGACGCCCAGAGCATCTATTCATTCCGGGGAGCCAGAATCGAAAATATCCTGAATTTTCAAAACGACTATCCCGACCACAAGGTGTTTAAGCTTGAACAAAATTACCGGTCGACACAAAATATTGTTGACGCTGCAAACAGCGTTATTGCCAAAAACAAACGCCAGATCCAGAAAAACGTATTTTCTGAAAAAGAAAAAGGCACGCTGATTAAAGTCATAAGTGCGATAACCGATAACGAAGAAGGCTACCTGGTTTCGAACGAGATTATTGACACCCGAATGCGCGACCATTATCAGTTTTCGGATTATGCCATCCTGTACCGCACCAACGCACAGTCGCGTATTTTTGAAGAAGCCCTCCGGAAACGCAATATTCCTTATAAAATCTACGGTGGCCTTTCCTTCTACCAACGGAAAGAGATCAAAGATTTGCTCAGCTATTTCAGGTTAACCATTAACCCGAAAGACAACGAGGCTTTTAAACGGATCATCAATTATCCGGCACGCGGCATCGGGCAGACCAGCCTCACCAAACTCGAACAATTCGCAGCGGCAAATAACATCTGTATCTGGGAGTTTGCCACCAATATTCCGCTGCTCCTGAGTGAATTTAACAAAGGAACAGCTGCAAAAATTCACGAATTCACCAAGCTCATCGAAGTTTTCAAAGAGAAACTGGAGACACACGATGCATTCAGCCTGGCCAGCGAAATAGCAACCGGATCGGGAATTATGAAAGACCTCTATAAGGACCAAACTCCTGAAGGAGTGAGCCGTTTTGAAAACATCCAGGAACTACTCAATGGTATTCAGGAATTCTCCATCTCGGCCCGGGAAGAAGGAACCCCGAACAAACTGAACAACTACATGGAAGATGTGGCTTTGCTGACCGATCAGGATAGCGACAAACCAGAAGACACTGACCGTGTAACGATGATGACAATCCATTCGGCTAAAGGACTTGAATTTAAGAATGTTTTTATCGTTGGTGTTGAAGAAAACCTGTTCCCTTCGAACCAGAACGGCCAGAAATCCATGGAAGATTTTGAGGAAGAGCGCCGCCTGTTTTATGTTGCCCTAACCCGGGCCGAACAAAATGCGTATATCAGCTACGCACGCCAGCGATACAAATGGGGTAAACTGGAATATTGCAGTAAAAGCCGGTTTATCGACGAAATTGACCCTCAATATCTGAACATGCCGGTTGAAAAAGATCCGGCTTTTTATGGTGACAGTCAGGACTTGCCCTTTGCAACACCCAAGCCCAAACCTCAGGCAGCTGTGGTTCCCGGACTTAGAGGTTCGGCAGCAAGCCAACCCGACATGTTGCGTAAACTAACCAAACTTCGGGAAGCAAGAAAAGAAACCGAAGCATTTGAATACAGCAATCCGGAAGACATTCAGGCAGGAATGCTTGTTGAACATCAGCGATTTGGACGCGGAAAGGTTTTGCAAATGGAAGGAAAAATGCCAGACATTCAGGCTACGGTCTTTTTCCAGAACGCCGGCAAAAAACAACTTTTGTTAAAATTCGCTAAACTCCGGATAATTAGTTAGTTTTGCTGTGTAAATTCAAATTTTAGTAGTTTTTACCACTTTTCTTTGTTGGCAAAACTATTTTGATTTATTTTGCAGCAAATTGTCTTCATCCTGATTATCTGTACTGATTCCCTTTATTGAGATAACAGCCTGATTTTTTTTATAGAAAACTTTATTTATTTACATGGATTATAATTCTAATCGTAGTAAGCTGCCTATCCCTGAATATGGCAGAAACTTACAAAATATGGTCAACCACATCAAGACCATTGAAGATCGTAATGAACGAAACAGGGCCGCCAGAACCATTATCGACATAATGGGGACGATGTATCCTTACCTGAGAGACATCAACGATTTCAAGCACAAACTCTGGGATCATCTGGCAATTATGGCTAACTTCGAATTAGACATCGATTATCCTTATACTCCGCCTTCTCCCGAATTCTTCAACACACCGCCATTAAGAATACCCTACAGCTACAACCAGATTAAATACCGCCACTACGGCAAGACCATTGAATACCTGATTGAAAAAGCAACGGATTATGAAGACGAGAAGGAACGCGACCTGCTGATTAAGCTGATTGCCAACCACATGAAAAAAAGCTATGTCGTGTGGAACAAAGATTCGGTGACCGATGACAAAATACTCCTGGACATTGAAGAACTTTCGAAAGGTAAAATCAAATGCAGCGACCTGACGCTCACCGAAACTAAAGATATCCTCTTCAGAAACAAGAAAAAACAAAATCAGGCACCCGACAATAACCAAAGACGGAAATTCCAGAAATCAGACGACCGCAAACAGCAACGACAATAAGCCTCTTGCTTTAGCATAATATCCAGAACAACACCGTATTTCTATTTTACATGGCAACTTTTAAAATTGAAGGAGGCAAGCAGCTACATGGAGATTTGTATCCGCAAGGTGCAAAAAACGAAGCTCTTCAGGTCATTTGTGCCGTATTGCTTACTCCCTCCAAAATTAAGATTACCAACATTCCTGAAATCAGCGATGTTATCAAGTTAATTGAGATTCTTTCAGAACTCGGAGTTAAAACCCACCGAACAGGCAAAGGAAATTATACGTTTCAGGCAGATGAAGTAAAGCTCGATTACCTGAAAACCGAAGTTTTTGCGCGCCAGGCAGCCAGCCTCCGGGGGTCGATTATGATCCTGGGTCCGCTTCTCGCACGGTTCGGCATCGGGTATATCCCGCAGCCTGGAGGTGACAAGATCGGGCGCCGCCGACTGGACACTCATTTCATTGGCCTCCAGAAACTCGGTGTAATTTTCAATTACAGTCCGGAAGAAAACTTTTACCGTGTTGAAGCGAGTAAACTAACCGGAGCCTATATGCTCCTTGATGAAGCATCGGTAACCGGAACAGCCAATATTTTAATGGCAGCATCTCTGGCAGAGGGCACCACGACCATCTACAATGCCGCCTGCGAACCATATGTGCAGCAACTTTGCAAAATGCTGGTTTCAATGGGTGCGGTCATCGAAGGAATCGGCTCCAACCTGCTTACCATTAAGGGGGTCAGCTCTCTCAACGGATGTACCCACCAGATACTGCCGGACATGATCGAAGTCGGCAGTTTTATCGGACTTGCCGCCATGACCAGTTCGGAAATCACCATTCGTAATGCCGGAATCCAGCATCTGGGAATCATTCCGGAACAATTTAAACGGCTGGGAATTAAAATCGAAGAACGGAACGACGACCTCTTCATTCCGGCTCAGGAACACTACGAGATTGAAACCTTTATTGACGGTTCGATCATGAATATTGCCGATGCTCCCTGGCCTGGCCTTACCCCCGATTTGCTTAGCATTTTCCTGGTAATTGCCACCCAGGCCAAAGGAAGTGTACTGATTCACCAGAAAATGTTCGAAAGCCGTTTGTTCTTCGTGGATAAACTAATTGACATGGGCGCTCAAATCATCCTGTGCGATCCGCACCGTGCCACCGTCATCGGACTCGACCACAAATATCATCTCAGAGCCACCAACATGAGTTCACCTGATATTCGTGCCGGCGTTGCATTACTTATTGCAGCCCTCTCAGCACAAGGCACAAGTAAAATATCGAACATTGAGCAAATTGACCGTGGTTACGAGAATATTGATGAACGGCTGAATTCCATCGGAGCTCACATTTCCCGCATAAATTGATCTAAATCCTGTTAATGTTTGCTAACAAACCGGCCTCGGCCTAACAAAGCTCTTTCCGGATTGTTATTTCATGCTATAATATCAATATATTTTAAACCTTCAGAAACGAAAATGATGAAAATTAAAGTGACGCTCTTTGTCATGCTACTTCTGGGTATAGTCGTGCAAACCAGTGCCTCGGACAAGCAAAGCAAAGCTAAAGAAGTAGCTATTGGCCTGAATATCGGAGAAAAAGCTCCGGAAATTGTCGAGAAATCGATCAACGGGAAGGAACTTAAACTATCCTCTCTCCAGGGGAAAGTTGTGCTAATCGATTTCTGGGCCTCGTGGTGCGGGCCTTGCCGGCGGGAAAACCCGACAGTTGTTGCTGCTTATGAAAAGTTTAAAGACTCAGCCTTTAAAAATGGCAAGGGATTTACCGTATTCAGTGTCTCTCTGGATAAAGACCAAACAGCATGGGAGCAGGCCATTAAAACAGACAAACTCAGCTGGGAAAACCACGTGAGCGACCTGCAGGGCTGGGATGCGAAAGCGGCGGCCTTATATCGGGTTCGCGGTATTCCTGCCAGTTTCTTAATTGACGGCGACGGCATCATCGTCGGGAAAAACCTGCGCGGCCCGGCTTTGGAACAGGCTATTTCGGCACTTCTGAAATAGAACCTCATTCCAACAAGTATCAAAAGGGCAATTCGCGGCGTACGAATTGCCCTTTTGATGTTTTACACACACGAATGTCAGTTATCAATTATTTAAGATGCCAAATTGTCAATTGTAATACCAATGGCAGTATATTTGCACGTCTGAAAACGTAATTTTAAAATTCAGGAATAATGACAGAGGATAAGACTAAAGTTAACGAACAACTTGAAAATGAAATGCCGGATTCGACAGCTCATGAGGAGGAATCCGCTGATAACAAAAAGGAAACAAAAAAAGAAAAAGCGCACAGAAAAACTAAGGCTGAAGAGCACTTAGAAAAAGCTGAATCAGAAATACTTGAACTGAAAGACAGGCACATCCGGTTACAGGCCGAGTTCGACAACTACCGTAAACGGACGTTGAAAGAACGCATGGAACTGCTAAAGAATGCAGGAGAAGGTCTGTTAGTCAATATTCTGCCGGTAATTGACGATTTCGACCGTGCACTCCAGACAATGGACTCAGTTGAAGGTGACAGTCCGGTAAGAGATGGTGTAAAGTTGATTTACAACAAATTTCAGGATTTTTTGAAACAAAACGGAGTAAAGGAAATTGAAGCCAAAGAACAGGTTTTTGACACTGACCTGCACGAAGCGGTGACCACTATACCCGCTCCGACTGAAGAGTTAAAAGGCAAAATTGTTGATGTGATACAAAAAGGTTATTACCTGAACGACAAAGTTATACGTTTCGCTAAAGTAGTTATAGGCGAATAAAACCGATTTATTGGATTAAAATGACAAAACGCGATTTTTACGAGATACTGGGTGTCAGCAAAACAGCGACTGCTGATGAAATAAAGAAAGCCTACAGGCAAAAAGCGATTCAGTTTCATCCCGACAAAAACCCCGGAAATAAAGAAGCCGAGGAGAAATTTAAGGAAGCAGCTGAAGCATATGAAATATTGAGCAGTCCGGAAAAACGTCAGAAATACGATCAGTTTGGTCATGCAGGAATGGGCAACGGAAATGCCGGATTTGGCGGGCACGACATGTCGATGGACGATATATTCTCGATGTTTGGCGACATCTTTGGCGGCGGTGGTTTCGGTGGATTTGGCGGTTTCGGTGGCGGCTCCCGCAGCCGTGGTCCGCGCCAGCATCGGGGCTCAGATCTTCGTGTTAAGGTCAACCTTAATCTGACTGAGGTATTGAACGGCGTTGAAAAAAAGATCAAGGTAAAAAAATATGTCGCTTGCAGCCACTGCAGCGGAACCGGGGCACAAGGCGGGTCATCTTATTCAACCTGTTCAACCTGTCGCGGGTCCGGACATGTTACCCGGGTACAGAATACGCTTCTGGGACAGATGCAAACCACGGCAACTTGCCCGACCTGTAACGGCGAGGGGCAAATTATCACCAATAAATGTACCCATTGCCAGGGCGAAGGCGTTGTTCGTGATGAAGAGGTAATCAGCATCAGAATACCTGCCGGTGTAGGCGAAGGAATGCAGCTGAATGTTGCCGGAAAAGGAAATGCCGGCCGCCGCGGAGGAATAAACGGTGATCTTTTTGTTGTTATTCAGGAAGACGAACACCCGGACTTAATCAGAGATGGCAATAACCTGATATACAACCTCTATATCACTTTCCCCGAAATAACTTTGGGAACAACAAAAGAAATTCCGACAGTTGACAACAAAGTGAAAGTGAAAATTGAGGCTGGCACACAGCCTGAAAAAATCCTTCGTTTACGGGGGAAGGGATTGCCGGATGTAAACGGGTACGGCAAAGGCGATTTGCTGGTCAGAGTACACGTGTGGATACCTAAAAAGGTCAACTCTGAAGAACGGAAAATGCTTGAAAAATTGCAATCATCTCCTAATTTTTCTGAGGGACCTGATCAGTCAGACCGGAATTTGTTCGAAAAAATGAGGGACATTTTTGATTAAGAAAAAATCATCAATATCCATGAAAAAAGCTGCCGGGAAAAAGAGTTACTCTCTTTCCCGGCAGCTTTTTTCTTATGGATCATCTTTACTGAAAAATCTCCATCGAGTCGAGTGCTGCTTTATATTTTCGTGCGTTTTCATTATGCGCACTCAGCGTTTTGGCAAAATTATGATACCCCGAAAAATCCTCGCGGGCACACATGTAAATATATGGTGTCTTTGTTGCATTTAAAACCGACTCAATACTCGATATTTCAGGAAAATTGATAGGCCCCGGAGGTAAGCCCGGATACTTATAAGTATTGTAGGGCGAGTCTATTGCCAGATGACTCCTCAACACCCGCTTAATCCGGAAATTCCCCAATGCAAACTTCACTGTCGGATCAGCCTGCAATGGCATACCCCGTTTAATACGATTCAGGTACAACCCCGCAACAATCGGCCTTTCATCTCTTTT
>JAEUSS010000274.1 GCA_016788685.1 Prolixibacteraceae bacterium
CAGAACTTGATATTCAGCGTCCGGCCTTTCGAGTGAAAAGAAGTGATTACAACCTTTTTGCCGATCACCACGGCACCGGATTCCTCGACGAACTGAATTGATATTTCGCCTTTGATCTTGTGAATTTTAGAGCTGTGTATCATTGCCTTTTTTGAAGCAAGATAGACCCAAGAGGGAGGTTGAAAAAGGACAACAAAAAACCCGGACACTAGCAGTATCCGGGTTGTCATGTAAAACATTTACATCATTTTATCAAACTCATTTCAATGAATTTTTCTTCGCCGATACGGCCATGATCAAGCCAGGAATGAACTACATAACTGTTAAAATTGAACTTACGTCCATCGTCAAGGGTAAAGCCGGTAACTTTCCCAATCTTACTTTCAAGATCGAAAGTGAGGATTCTTCTAACTACAGTTTGAAAATCAAGGGCTGAAATTTTAATCTGGCCGGGTTGGCCATCCACTTCAAACGATACGTTTGCGGTGATCAATTTGTTTTCATTCATGGTGTCGCGTTTTAATTTAAATAAAAAGAATCGAGGGGGTTGCGACACCATTACAAAACAGTCCGATGACTGAAGAGTAAAACCCTCGATTCATATTTTAATTACCGATTTTTAGCTGATTATCGGAACAGTTTGATTGTAATGATGTCGCACTTCAAATATATGGAGAATTATTTGATAAACGCAACACTCATTTATAGATTTAATTACCAATTATCTGATGAACTCATCTTACCTTTTAAAGATGCAATCGTTTTATTTATCTCAACCTCAGAGAGCCGAAATATAATGGCGTTGTAATCAGCCGTTTTCTTTATCATCTTATCTGAAGGATTCTTCATACCTCCTAATTCTATCAGCGTTTTGCGAGCGCCCTCTTCTGTTGAAGCAGATTTAAACTCTTCGAGTGAATGAGGTGATCCATTGCTGTCTATAAATAAAGATCCTATGTCATACTTATAAAGCGAATCCTTCACAAATACTTTGATTGTGAAGGATACAGGAATATTAATTGGAATTGAGCCTATCATCGAATTATAAGGTAACACCAAATTGAAAGAACCCTTACCAATAAGCTTCCCTGCAACTGGATCATCCATCTGCAGAACATTGCTTGCAGACTTAAATGATTCCGCAAACCATTCACGAGCGGTACTATATAATTGATCGCTGCTTTTATCTGGTGCTTTAACAACCTCAGTGTACTGCTGTGCAATAGAAATGAATGGGAAGAATAGCACTATAAACATTAGCTTTTTCATAGGTATCGCATTAGGGTTAACAATAATGCTGCAAGGTACAACAAAACCTTTGTAATTACCAAAAAATCCTCACGCAAAAGCGCACACACGGCGCACCTTATTTATCAAAAAATTACAACATATTTCATGATTTTTCGACCTTGTGATCACCATTTCTGAGCAGGGCGGCGCGGGGTGTACTCCCTGAAAAAAGGGAGAAAATCCCTTTTTCATAATCCTTTTTCGTTGGTTTCCAGTTGCTTAACTTATTATTTATGGGAAAGTTTTGATAGTGGTTTTTAGTGATATTTGACCTGTTTTTATAATTTAGATTCAATCTTAATAGAGGCGTATTTTAAAGCCTGTTATTCAATTATCTGCTATCTGTTTGAAATTTTTGAGGTAAAATATCTTTTCAAATGATTGCTTTAATATGAATGCTTTCTAATCGCCTTAAATGATATAACATACTATTCTACAGTATATTAATAAATTTATTTATTTGCACATGTCAGTAAAAAGCTGTAAATTAGTATTAGAAAATGAGAGGGAAACCAAACAGATTCTATCCAAATCCAATTTGTTTAACATTTTAAAATTGATTTTATGACAGTAAAAAAAGTTACTGCACCTATGAATGTGCAGAAGGGAGAGAACACCCCAGAGACAGAGGTAAAAACCTTGCCAGTTGAAACCCCAAAACCGGAACAAACACCGGAAGAATTGAAAGCCGAAAACGAAAGACTAAAACAACAGCTTTCAGCAATTCCCCAAGACCTGAAAACGAGGGTCGAGTATTTCAACAAAAAAAATGAATTGATTCGCAGACTATCAAAGCTTGACATGGATAAAGAAAGTTTATCTATCCACCTGGACAAGCTTGCAGAAATAGCAGCATCGAACGAGTTCGAGAATGAAGAGTATTTTTTGAATATTGACGGAGGCAGCAAATACAATAAAACAGCTGTTTATACGGTGAAAAATCCGGTTATAATTGGTGAGTTGATCAGCTTTGTTATTGGTCGGGTAGATGCTAAAAGGGAAGTTTTGAAAAAGGAAATCGAAGCCTAGTTAAAGCGAAAGGCGGGTATCCCTCCCGCCTTTCAATCCAAATTATTTGTTTAACATCAAAATTAATTGACATCATGAGCAAAGATAAAGAATCGGCACGTAAAGAGCAATATTTACAAAAAAGAAAGGAATTAATCGAACTTTCGAAGTTCGTCCGGATGGGTGTAAAGTCGGGAGCCTACGACAGTGTAAACGAAGGTTTAAAAGAAATTTATCAGGAGACAAACCCCGAAATTGAGGAGTTCAAAACGTTCTGGCAATGGAAGGAAGAAGGCGCAACAGTTCGCAAAGGTCAAACCGCCTTTTTAATCTGGGGGCAACCTCGCAAGGGTGAGCAAGTGCCGGAGGGAGCAAACGAGCCGGAAGAGTACAAATACTGGCCGCTTTGTTATTTGTTTGCCAATACACAGGTTTACAAGCCGGAAGCGAAGCCAGAACCGGAAACCCAACACGAACCAGAGCCAGAACTCGCAACCGTTTCAGGCGATGAATATTAATACCCCTACTTTGGCCGAAATTGAAATCAGTTACAAGCCAAAAATTAAAGCGTCAGAATTGCCAAAGGTGGTAACATCAGCCGATGCATACGATTGTTTAAAAAGTGTTTTTCCTAGTCTCGATTATCGGGAATATTTCTACATCCTTTGCCTTAACAGGAATAATAAAGTTTTGGGTTATTGCCAGATTTCGGCCGGTGGTTTATGTGGTACGGTTGCCGATGTGCGAATGATTATGCAAACCGGATTAAAATCTAATAGTTGTTCAATTATTCTTAGTCATTGCCACCCATCGGGAAACCTGATACCAAGCGAAGCCGATAAAGATTTGACGAAGAAAATACGTGAAGCCGGAAAAGTTCTTGATATTACTATTTTGGATCATTTAATTATCACTTCAGAATCATACTTATCATTTGCGGATGAAGGTTTGATGTGATAAGATTATAATTTGCAGGGGAGGCTTTGTGCCATGCCCCGGCGCATCAATAAGGAGTTCCGTGCCTCCAGGCTTCGCCTTGTTTCCTCCGTCAATGTTTCCTTCCTTCGTCAGTAACCGGCACTCTACCGTATTTTATTTGTTGATTTTTGCCGATTCAATTTTAAAACACACTACTAAATTGAACCTTACAAAAAATAAATACGTTTTTCCGTAATTATTTTATTAAAACATTTGGTAGTTATTACGGAAAAGCGTATTTTTACAACATCAAACAACACCAATCGCACCAATCTGGAATTTTTAACAACTTAAAAATTTGAAAGATGAAAAACTTAATTGAAACAACAACAGGTACTATTTCTTCTCAAATGATTCTTGACCATTGTGGTGATTATGCAGGTAAATTTCAGGATACTGCTTTTGACTTACTTTCAACCGTATGTGAATTACCAGAATTTGAAGAAAATCAGTGGTGTGACATCATGTTTGATAGAGAAGGTAATGTATATGCTATTTATGCCGAAGATGCTTTAACTTGTCAAAACGCATGGTGCTTTTACATTCAGCTTGATCGTGAAGATTGCGAAATGGCTTTTGCTGAAATGGAAATGAAAAGAAATAACTAACATTAACAGCCCCGGTTCGCCGGGGCTATAAATCTTTTACATCATGAAATCACTTGCAGTAATCTCCGACGAAATCACCGTTCTGGAAGCCGAACGCGACTTCGGTGACATCACTCCAGAAGGGTTAGAACAACTTGCGGTACTCAATCTATGTTACGATCTTCTTTCTCGTACACAAACAGCTCAATCCATTCCGGTACCGCAGTCCGAAGAAATGAAAGAACCTGGTTTCGAAGATGAACGTGTAAATAAATACGGTATTTCCGGGAATGCCCTGGCAGATTTTGCTTTTGCAGTTGCTACGAAGCAAGGCGCTGTAGATTTGCGCGAGTTGCTTCAGCAGATAAAGTATCGTAAAACAAACAAGGAAATTGCCGAAGCCCTTAGCATTCGCCCTGCAACGCTTTCAGACTATAAAAAAGGCAAGTCCGGATTAAACTCCGACATTTACGAACAAATTGTAAATTACTGTATAAAATGAGAAGTAAGTACGGACCAAGAAATCAGGTAGATCATGACAGGGATAACCCAGCCGAACGCTTTCTAAAATTTATTCAGTTGCTCACTTCTGAGAATCAGATTTCAAAAGCTGAAATTCAGAGCCGATTAAATGTAAGTGATACGGCCTTTTATAAATACCTCAGGAACGCCCGTGAATTATTCCCGATTGAAATGGAAGGAAATCTCGGAGGAGGCGCCTATTACTCTATCGACAAAAAATCACTCGCCGAATACTTTAACATTAAACGTCATCATACAAGCAGCTCATAAAGCTGCTTTTTTATTTTCCCAACATCCCGGTTCCAACCCCGCTCCGGAAGATAACCTGAGGGTAAAGAATCATGCCGATAATTAAGGTATCAAAAGCATCTGTACCGTCCGTGCGGTGCTCAAGCAAATCTTCTTCGGTTTCGGCCTTTTTTTCGCCCGATTTATCTTTCTGGAATCCATACGGTCCAACTTTTACTGCAGCTTGTTGTAAACCCAAAATAAGCGCCTCATTATTGATCTCATTGATCATTGTAACCAAATAATTATTTTGCCCTTTGAACGATTGGTCAATGATTATATACTTTTCCTGATGCTTCAACGGGTTACCGATGTGTACACGGTGAACAGTCCAGTGGTTTTTTTCAAACTGAGAGCAGATCACAGAAGCAAAATCTTCCTCACTCACAGCGTAGTTCGATCCCAGGGCCGTATTATCGAAGTAATAAACCACATCTTTCGTGCGGTGATGGCGGTAATAGGCACAGAAATCATCAACTACTTCCCGAAGTTTTCGCTCATATTTCACGTAAAACGATTTCAATACTCTGGCTTCTCGATTGACAAGATTAGGCTGACCAACGACCAGCCAATTGATGTTTGCATTATAGTCAAATGCCACAAACAGCGGTTTATCCAGATCGACATCACTATCTTGTTTACAGCTTTGCTGGGCCGCTTTTTCCAAATCGTAATCAAGATTTAGAAGGTAGGAGTTATCGAAGGCAGAGTATAAGTGTGAATCTTTCAATCCGGGATAAAAGCCATCCTTTAGCTTTCCCGGACGAATGCAAAGAATGGAGGTTTGAAACACGAGCGGTGGAAGATCCCGTTTCATTTGTGCAATGTACTTTTTGCCCAGAAGTTCAATATTCTCAATCGAGGACCATTCTTTGTAATACACTGCTATACTCCGGAACTGTGCCAGGCGCAACCGGTATTCATTCAATAATTTAGCAGTATAGGTGTTCTGAGGCAAATTCTTCAGTCGGTAAATCTCCAATACCAGCCATTGAATCATGTTGATCAACTCCGGATCCATCAAGTCACCATACTTCAGAAACCACGATCCTTTTTTGGTCGTTGGCATGTCGCTCATCCACAACATGGAGTTCAGCCACGGACATTCCGACCATGGTCCTTTAAAACCGCCGTTGGCCGGTATCGTTTCATCCTTCAGTTTATCGAAGTTCAGAAACTTCGCTTCGTCGCCAAAAAGATACTGAAGCGTGAGTGAGTTGGATGATCCCGGAACGTCCTGAGAAATGAGATATTGAACGGAACCATTATACCAACTGATCACATGGTCATAACTGGCCGGTTCGTCGATCGGAGTTTTAAACCCTGCCGATTTCGGGGGCCGGTGATTAACGAAGTAATGCACATCGCGCTTAAACCCCATATCTCTCCAGCTTGAGAAAACTCCCGGGAGAGTCCGGGTTAAAGCTTGCTGAAAAGTGGAACACACAATACCTCCTCCCGATCGAGGCATGTATTGTAAGTTCCGGAGCAGCCAGGGAGCAGCCAAACGAGATTTGCCGAAACGGCGACCGGCAGCAATCGAACTGGTATGAGCTCCGGTATATCTAAACTCAAGCTGGGCATCCGAAAAATAAACTCTCTTTTTTGGAGTTTCGTCACTCATCTTTGTCTACCTCCTCATAATCTGAATAGTCCAGTTCAATTTCACCCTTGTATTTTTCATACATCTTCCTGATCTCTTCCTCCTTATTTTTCAGCGGTTTTACTTTTCCTGAAAGCACGGTAGGATCCGAGGTAGGTTCAATATCCTGGACAATTATTTCATCCCATGGAATCTCCAGAGCATCTTCTTTATCGAGCCGGTTGTATTTCCCGAGCATACCTGCAGCGGCAATTAATTCCTTCAGCTTTTTAGTTCCAGCTCCATTAGCCTTTGTAATGGCTTCTTTTAAGGTTTCATTAACCAGGTAACGAACCCATTCTTTTCCGGCATTTCGGACGTTCCCGAGTAATATTCGGATGTTACCAATATCGCGGTAAGCCTGACTTTGCTCAATGCCAAATTCGTTCATCAAAAAGTCGCGAAGCTTCTTGTCTGGCATGGAAGGATTTTCGAGCGACAAATGAAATGCAGCCCGGTATCGCTTGAGCTGATCGCGCTCGACTGGCAAAAGGGTTTTATCCTCCGAAATGTCGGAGAACAGCACATCGCGAAATTTATCAAGGTTGCATTTGCGGCTCATGCTGCTAAAATGAATGATTTTACCGGTAGGATTAAGGACATTTAATTACTCATTCTGTTTTTGGCTGGCAATATATTCCTGGACAAAAGCTTCAGCCTGTGGACTTCCTTTTTTAGCGAACATCACCGTTTGCCTGCGCATCTCAAGCATTGAGTTTAATTTGCCTTTTTGGTATGCCCGGGCATTGGCCGACTTACCGGCCGAAATTTCACGCCTGAACTGGATGGGATCCAGATCAAGCAGCAACGAAATTTCATCAATGGTCAGGAACAGACCGGCGTATTCTTCGATCAGTTCCAGGATGGTTTTATTGTCTTCCATTGAATGGTACGCTTTCGAGTTTCATTTGCTCAATTTCATTCAGATAAATATCAATCAGTTCCTGATCACCGGTGATAAATCCGCATTCAAACCGGTGGTTATTGGTGGCATTGTTTGATATCACAGCCAAACATTGCTCACCGGTGGCCGATTGTACCCAAATTGTTTTACTGTGATTATTTAGCAGATAAAGTGCATCCACATTTGCTTCAGCAAAACAAGTAATAGGCATGTTCCTGGAAGCAACTGTAAAATCAAGAAACAGGTTTATTTCACCAATTCGATACCGGTTTTTAATGATCCGGCGAATGATGGCTTCTGTAACGGCAAAAGAGCTGACAATCATCTTGTCAGCTCTTTCAATTCTATTCAGAAGTCTATCGAACACATGATGAAACTGTATCTGTTGATTTAAATACAGCGCATCTCCTTTACTTGTCTTCTGAAATTTCATTTGTAATACCCAGTTTTTGAAGAGCCTCAAGCGTTTCTTTTTTCACTTCAGCTTTGTTCGCAACAAGAAAATCAAACCGGTTTTTGATCTCAGCAATCGTTTCATCACGCTTTTTGCCGGTCTTTTTGTCCAATCCATTCAATCCGCGCGAAACATACGACCGGGCAGCATTAATTTGCTTGTACATTTCGGTACCCGGATCCGCAGCTTTCGTTTCTTTTACTTCAGGTAACGTGCCGTTTTCAATAAAGGCATCTATCACTTTCCAGTTGGCTGATACTCGGTCATCAAGCGCAATCAGTTCTTTCCGTAGTTTGGCCCGTTCAATATCTTTTTTGGTCAGCTTCATTTGTTCGTGAACTGAACGCATCAATTTGTGTTTTTCACTGTTCTCATCAAACAGGATCCGGACAGGATCCGGAAGTTCTGCAGGATTGATTTTACCAGAAGAAAATTCAAACTTTTTATCCTGGTTCTGGATCCGGACATCAGAATCGATCACAACTTCAGATTTGGCCTGAGCTTTC
>JAEUSS010000356.1 GCA_016788685.1 Prolixibacteraceae bacterium
AAAAGCCTGACCGAATATATTCAGAATGAAAAAATGAATGTTTTGGGCGAACCACTTCCGAATGATGAAAAACAACCAGCCATCAACTGGGACGAAGAAGCTGACTTCAGCTTCGTGTTCGATGTGGCAATGGCTCCCGAATTTGAGGTAAAACTCGATAAGAAAATAAAACTGCCTTTTTATACGATTACTGCCAGCGAAGAAATGGTAACCAAACAGCAGGAGGCTTATGCCGGACGTTTGGGCGAAAATAAGGTGGTTGATAGTGTTGAGGAAAAAGATACGGTCCGCGGGAACTTTGTTCAGCTGAATGAAGACGGAACCGAACTGGAAGGCGGAATCAAAGCTGATCAGGTCGTCATCGCCGTGGATTTGATGAAAGACGAAGAGGTTAAAGCTTCGTTTATCGGTAAAAAGGCCGGCGATGTGGTTGTTTTTGATCCGGTTAAAACCTACGACAACAAACACGAAGTGGGTCACATGCTGAATGTTTCTCACGAAGAGGCCGAAAAAATCACAGGCAATTTCAGCTTTACAATTGTTGAGGTTTTACGCTTCGAAAAGGCTGAACTGACCGCTGATTTGTTCAGTAAAATTTATGGTGAAGATTCAGGAATCACAACAGAGGAAGAATTTAACGCTAAAATCAAAGCTGAAATCGAAGAAAACTTTGTTTATTCGAGCAATTATAAGTTCGCAATCGACAGCCGCGATGCTCTTTTGAAAGCAATCCAGTTCAGTTTGCCCGAAGCTTTCCTGAAACGCTGGATTAAAGCGACTAACGAAAAGATGACTGACGAACAGATTGAGGCAGACTTTGATAATTTTATGGTTGACCTGAAATGGCAATTGATTAAAGATAAAATTGTCAGAGACAACGACCTGAAGATTACTGAAGAAGAGGTTCGTGCCCTGGCCAAAGAAATGGCTGCAATACAGTTCCGTCAATACGGGCTGAATAATGTTGGTGACGAGCATCTGGAGAACTATGCCAACCACATGTTGCAAAATGAAGAAGAACGTCGGAAACTGGTTTCAAGGAAGCAGGAAGATGTCATTATTGCAACCATTAAAGATAAAGTTACACTCGAGGGAAAAGAAATAAGCTACGACGAGTTTAACAAAATGCTTGAAAATTAATGTTTAGGCCGTATAGCCAATAGCATATTTTTATAACTTTGTGAAAATCTGATTTTGTTCTTCCCTAAAAAGAGTAAAATTGATTTTCACAAATTTTTTTTAAAAGGAGATCCAATCTTATGAGCGACGGAAAAGAATTTAATAAATATGCCACGAAACATTTGGGTATCAGTAGCCTGAATCTGAATCGCTTTGATTCAATTTTTACCAACAGTTTAACTCCCTACATCATCGAGGAACGTCAGTTAAACGTGGCTTCGATGGACGTGTTTTCCAGGTTGATGATGGACCGGATCATCTTTTTGGGCACTCCGATCGATGATTATATCGCGAACATTGTTCAGGCCCAGTTGCTGTTTCTGGAATCGGCTGATCCGAGCAAAGACATTCAGATTTATTTCAATACTCCCGGAGGGTCTGTTCATGCCGGTTTG
>JAEUSS010000372.1 GCA_016788685.1 Prolixibacteraceae bacterium
CTTGCCGAACCCTTTCTGGCCGAGTCGTGCCGCAGGTCTGTTCAGAAAATCTTTGAATCCTGCTGAACGGCCCTTTTGTCAACATCAGTCGTTATTCTTCTGCTAGTCTTCAGGTTTTGTCCGGATTTATATTTCAGCTGTTTCAGAAAATATAAAAGCCGAAACTCTGTAGACGAATTCCGGCTTTTCAGTGCAACATAGTTGGTTCTATTTTTTTACTGCAGTCAGTTTTTTGGGGCCATCCGGAGAGTCAACTTTCCCGCTAAGTTTGTTTTTTTCGCGGGTTAATTCTACGTTAATGGGATTTCCTTCGACTGCAGTTGTAAAGGAGATTTTGTTTTTTTCAATTTTCAGATCGTTTGCGGTTAATTCCCCTGTTTCCAGTTTTATTGTACAACTGGTTAATCCGTCTTTTTCCGAAAAAATGAGGCTGCCCCTTTCATAGCCATACGGAGCATCACTGACTTCGTAGACCCATTCTCCAAGCAACGGATTGTTTTTGTCTCCGGCCTGAGCCAGAAAACCAGAGAATACAGTAAATGCAAACAGAAGCGTGAGTAATCCAAATGTATTTTTCATAAACTGATTGATTTGTGGTTAATATTTTATACGATTCGATGCGTTTTAACCTTGCAGTTAAATATACGAAATGTTCTTCAAATTTGCATAATTTAAAATCAGATTTGGACAGGATTTACAGTTTGTCTCTCAACGGAATTTGTACTCATGATTTTTACTGAAGTTTGGTTTTATACGCTTCTCATTAAGGTACGAAACAGTCATTGCTCAATATAAAATATCAGCAAAAAGCCCTACCTTCGAGCCTCAATTTTATTATCTGAAAATGGATCAAAAGATTATACAACTGATAGCTCAACAGGTTGGAGTACAGTATATACAGGTGGAAAATACCATTCAGCTCCTGGATGAGGGAGGAACGGTGCCATTCATTTCAAGATACCGGAAAGAACGCACCGGAAGTCTGGATGAAGTTCAGATTGAAGCGATAAAGACTGAGAAGGAAAAGATGGAAGAGTTGCTGAAACGCAAGGACACCATCCTGAAGACTATTCAGGAGCAGGAATTGCTTACTCCTGAATTAAAAAAGCGGATTGAAGATTGCTTTGATCCGACTGAATTGGAAGATATTTATCTGCCTTATAAGCCTAAACGCAGAACACGCGCGATGATTGCCCGGGAAAAGGGCTTGGAGCCACTGGCGAAGATCATCATGAAACAGTTTGAATCAGATGTAGAGCATAAGGCTCATTCGTTTGTCAACGAGAAGGTGGGGTCGGTTGAGGAAGCTTTGGCCGGTGCGCGCGATATTATTGCCGAATGGATCAATGAAAACGAGAAGGCCCGGGCTATTGTTCGTCGCGAGTTTGACCGCGGGGCGTTAATTACCTGCAAAGTAATAAAAGGGAAAGAGGACGAAGCTGCTAAATACCACGACTATTTTGATTGGAGTGAACCATTGAAAAAATGTCCTTCCCACCGGCTTATGGCCATGCGGCGAGGTGAAAACGAAGGGTTTCTTAGGGTTTCGGTCGCTCCGGAAAATGAAGAACCCATTCAGCGTCTGAAGCGTTTTTTTATCACCAGCCGTAATGATTGCGCCAATCAGATGGAACTGGCCGTAACAGATGCTTACAAGCGGCTGCTGGAGCCGTCAATCGAGACGGAGTTTTCAGGTTTGTCAAAGGAAAAGGCAGACGAGGAGGCTATCCGCGTTTTTTCTGATAATTTACGCCAGCTTTTGCTTGCAGCGCCTTTGGGACAAAAACGTGTGCTGGCGCTTGATCCGGGATATCGTACCGGTTGTAAGGTCGTTTGTCTTGATGCTCAGGGTAATTTGTTGCACAACGAAACCATTTATCCGCACAAACCTCAGGAAGAAGTGAAGCAGGCTGCCAGGAAGATTTCTTCGCTGGTCAGTTCGTACCAGATTGAGGCAATTGCCATCGGAAACGGTACTGCCAGCCGCGAGACCGAAGCTTTTATAAAAAAACTGCATTACGACCGGGATATCCGTGTTTTTGTGGTTTCTGAAGATGGAGCTTCCATATATTCGGCATCGAAAATCGCGCGCGATGAATTTCCGCAGTACGATGTGACTGTCCGGGGCGCTGTGTCGATTGGGCGGCGCCTGCTTGATCCGCTGGCCGAATTGGTTAAGATTGATCCGAAATCAATTGGAGTGGGACAGTATCAGCATGACGTGGATCAAAAGAAACTGAAGAACAGCCTGGATAAAGTTGTTGAATCGAGTGTAAATCTGGTCGGCGTAAATGTGAATACTGCTTCGCAGCATCTGCTTACCTATATTTCAGGACTTGGACCACAGCTGGCTCAGAATATTGTGGATTACCGCAAAGAAAACGGACCGTTTCAGTCGAGGGCCGAATTGCAGAAAGTGGCCAGGATGGGAGCAAAGGCTTTTGAACAATCTGCCGGCTTTTTACGGATTCCTGATGCAGCAAATCCGTTGGACAACTCTGCGGTACACCCCGAATCGTATTTTGTAGTTCAGCGGATTGCTAAAGATCTGAAATGTAGTATTCAGGAACTGATTTCGAATGAAGAGCTTCAGAAGCAGGTGTCCTGGGAGAATTATGTAACCGCCCAGATCGGACTTCCTACACTTCAGGATATTAAAAAGGAGTTGGCTAAACCGGGCCGCGATCCCAGAAGTGCGATTAAAGTTTTTGAGTTTGCTCCGAATATTTATAAGGTGGAAGATCTGGAGGTTGGTATGGTGTTGCCGGGTATCGTTACAAATATCACCAAATTCGGAGCATTTGTTGATGTGGGTGTAAAACAGGACGGACTGGTTCACGTGTCGCAAATGGCCGATCGGTTTATCTCCGACCCGGCAGAGATTGTGAAATTACATCAGCATGTGCATGTCAAGGTTATTGAACTTGATTTTCAACGGAAACGAATTCAGCTGAGCTTGAAACAGGTGCCGCAAAGCTAAACGGATAAAAAAACAAGTCGTGCTTAGTGGGCTGTAAAACAGACTACTAAGCACGACTTTGTGATTCTTATTTATTGTTACTGCTCCATCGGAACAATAATCCACATAATCAGGTAAGCCAATAACGAAGCTCCGCCGGCAAATGCAATGATTACAAATAATATTCTAACGATAGTCGGATCGATGTTAAGGTAATTTGCAAGTCCTGCAGCTACCCCGGCAATCATTTTATTTTTTGATCTGGTTAATCGTTTCGGCGCATCCATTTTAGTCCTCCTCTCCGTCTTCAAAGTAGCTATCCTGGTTTTCCAATTCAGCTTCAAGAAACTCTTCAGCCGCTTCCAGAAGTTGAGCAATAAGTTCTTTATCTTTTGGTTTTTCATCGATCCAGTAAATGGTCTGGTTTACTGAAAAGTCTTCAATGTCGCTTCCTACAATGAAGCGAGGAGTTTCGTTGTGTACAACATAAAGCATGTCAGGCATGTCCTGAGAATTGTCGGCAAGCAAAAATTTTGGTAGCATAATTTCGAATTTGGTGATTTGTTAAACAAATTTAGATAAAAAAGGGGACTTAATACCGGATCTCGGATCAATTTTCAGGCATTAACAATTCAATAACTTTTGCTGCTGAAATTACCTGCCAAATGAGTTTATGGTCACTAACCGTGTATTTACAGTCCGGTAAAATATTTCAGGATTAAAAGATATTATTATTTTTAGCAGATAATAGATTTTTCAAAAGACGGTATATGCAGAAATTAAATGAATTTTTGACTCTGATTGACAGTTATGTCGGTAGTTCACAGTGGTTTGTTTATTTTTTGCTAGGAACCGGATTATTCTTTACCATTTACCTGAAATTTCCCCAATTCAGATATTTAAAGTATTCGCTTCGTATTGTCCGGGGAAAATTTGACCGTGAAGGAGATAAAGGCGATACTTCTCATTTTCAGTCTTTGGCAACGGCTCTGTCCGGAACTGTAGGGACCGGAAACATCGCCGGGGTTGCTTTGGCCATTCATCTTGGTGGTCCGGCAGCACTGTTCTGGATGCTGATGACTGCCGTAATCGGGATGACAACCAAGTTTGTAGAAGTTACGTTGTCTCATAAATACCGCGAGTTTGCTGAAGACGGTTCCGTTGCCGGCGGGCCGATGTATTACATGAAAAACAGGCTTAACATGAAGTGGCTGGCTGTTATTTTTGCTGTGGCCACTGTATTGTCTTCGTTCGGGACGGGTAGCTTGCCGCAAATCAACAGCATCGCCAGTTCGGCATTTACGACTTTTGGGATCGCTCCGATGGTTACCGGGGCGGTTTTGTCGGTTATTCTTGGTTTTGTAATTATCGGAGGGATTAAGCGTATTGCGAAAATTACCGAGAAGTTGGTGCCAATCATGGCAATCATCTATTTTATTGGCGCTGTCGGGGTAATCGGCTACAATTACGAAAATATTGTTCCTTCGTTGTTTTCGGTTGTCGGCGATGTTTTTACCGGAACTGCCGCTATTGGCGGTTTCCTGGGGGCTGGATTTTCATTTGCCTTTAACCGGGGAGTTAACCGCGGCTTGTTCTCGAACGAGGCGGGGCAGGGTTCGGCGCCTATTGCTCATGCAGCGGCCCGCGCTCACGAACCGGTTTCCGAAGGGTTAGTAGCGTTGCTCGAACCGTTTATTGATACCATCATCATTTGTATGCTCACCGGAATGGTGATTCTCTCTTCCGGTGTATGGTCACAGAAGATTGATAATCAATTTCAATATGCTGATCTTGTTATTCTGAAAGACACTTATACCGATCAAAATCAGGAAGGAGTAAAGGCATTGCATGAACACTTTTCCGGAAAACAGCCTCTGGAGTTATTCTCGGGCAACTTATCAGTTACAGACGGACAAATTACCAGTCCGGTGACTATTCTGCATTCGCGTTCAGTGGCCGAAGATGTGGTGGTCCGCAGTAAAGGAGTGAACCTGACGGGCGAAATTCAGGTGCAGAACGGAAAAGTTACGAATACCGAAAAACAGTTATTCTCCGGAAAGTCTCTCATCCACAGTGCTCCGCTGACGACCGAAGCCTTTACCAAAAGCTGGTTTGGCGACTACGGCCGCTATATTGTATCTGTCGGAATTTTGCTGTTTGCTTTTTCTACCGCTATTTCATGGTCATATTATGGTGGCCGGGCCATTACCTTTTTATTTGGCGTTAAAGCTGACATGTATTTCCGGATTGTTTATGTTATCGGGTTTTTCCTGGCTTCGTTCACCGATACCACCATCATCTGGACTTTATCCGGAATTACCATTGCACTGATGACCATTCCTAATCTCTTCGGGATCCTGATGCTTCATAAGGAAATGAAGTCTGAAGTCAGCCTGTTCTGGAAAGAATGGATCAACCGTTTCCCGGGGGAGAAAGTTCCGAAGGACTAAAAAATACGGAGGCTGGTTTTAAGTTTCGGATGCCGGGAGCGGAACTTGAACTTTGCAACTCGGAATACGAATTTCCTTCGTACTTTTGCACCACAAATTGCAATGTATGACACTGGTATATCCTGAAAATTTTGAATCGAAAATCGGTTTCGATAAAATACGCGAGTTGCTCAAAGGGCGTTGTTTAAGTACGCTGGGCAAAGAACTGGTTGACGAGATCCGCTTTAACAGCGATTTTGATCAATTAACAGAAAACCTTTCGCTGGTCAGCGAGTTTGTTTCCATCATTCAGGAAATGGAGAACTTCCCGACCAGTTATTATTTTGACCTTCGCGAAGCACTTGTAAAAATCAGGATTGAGGGGCGTTTTCTCGAAGTGGAAGAATTATTCGACCTGAAACGTTCTTTGGAAACGATTTCAGGAATTGTACGTTTTCTGAAACAAACCAAAGAAGATCAGCTTCCCTGCCTGAAAAGGCTGTTGTCGGGAGTTCAGGTTTATCCGTATGTGATCGAGCGCATTGATGCAATCCTGAATAAATACGGAAAAGTAAAAGATAATGCTTCTCCGGAATTGGCGCGCATCCGCAAAGAATTGATGAGTAAACAGGCCGGAGTTTCGAAACGCCTGCAGGCTATTCTGAAAAAAGCGCAGGACGATGGTTTGGT
>JAEUSS010000418.1 GCA_016788685.1 Prolixibacteraceae bacterium
TCGGAAAAGATATTGATAGCGCTGCCGGGGCCATCCGCAACGGAAAACTGGTGGTGTTTCCCACTGAAACGGTTTATGGGCTCGGTGCCAGTGCTTTTGATGCATTGGCGGTAGCCCGCGTTTTCGAAATGAAAGAACGCCCCGATTTTGATCCGCTGATTGTGCACATCTCGTCAATTGATCAGCTCGATCGGTTGTTTTGTGCACCCGTCGATCCGCAGGTGTACCGGCTGGCCGAAGCGTTTTGGCCCGGACCGCTGACTATTGTTCACCGCAAAAAGCCCGAAGTGCCCGATTTGGTCACCTCGGGTCTTGATACGGTTGCGGTGCGCATGCCTTCGCATCCGGTTGCGCTCGAACTGATCCGGAAAGCCGGTACGCCGGTGGCCGCGCCCAGCGCCAACAAGTTTGGCTGTCTAAGCCCTACGCAGGCCAGTCATGTCATCAAACAGGGGCTTCGCCCTGAATATTTGCTCGACGGGGGCGCGACACATCTGGGTATCGAGTCGACTGTTGTTTCAGTTTCCGAAGCAGGGGTGCGTATTCTGCGCTATGGAGCCGTCTCCGAGGAGGCGTTAGCAGCTCAGGTCAAACTGATTACCGCAGAGCAGTATGAAAAAAGACAGGCGCTTCATTCTCCCGGAATGCTTAAAAGTCATTATGCTCCCCGGAAACCTTTGTATATTCTCGATGGTGCTGTACCGCCGGAACTTCCGGAGGGATCGGGACTTATTGTGAATGCTGCATCTCAGAAGAAGCCTGATTCCGGCGTTAAAACTTTACCTTTGTCGGCCGCAGGCGATTTAAACGAAATGGCCGTAAACCTGTTTGCTGTTCTTCATGCCATGGAAGACGACGTGCAGGTAACCGACATTTATTTCGAGCCGGTTCCTGAAACAGGTATTGGTAAAGCCATTATGGATCGGGCCAGGAAAGCGGCATACAGTTATTTGAACTCAACGCATATAACCCATACAGAACCATGAAACGATTAGGGGAAAGGATTAAAAAGAAGCGCGAACTGCAAAAGATTCAGCTGAACGATTTGGCCAGAAGGGTAGGCATCAGTGCCAGCGCTTTGTCTCAAATCGAAAAAGCCAAAGCAACGCCGTCAATCGTGACCTTAAAAAACATCGCGGGATGTTTGCATACCACCGTGGGCGAGCTGATTGGCGAAAATGAAAACCTTTCTCAAAATCCGCTCATCACCAGGGATGATATCAAATTTGTCGAGAAAAACGCCTCCGGAACCGAGCTCTTTTTATCGTCGTACCACGATCCTCAGAAACAAATGGAAACTTACCTGATTCGTTTTACCGAAAACTCGGATGTGGAGGGTTTTTTCGCTCCGCATCATGGCCAGGCTTTTTGCTATGTTGCCGAAGGGGTGTTCGAATTTCATCTCGATGAAGTAGCCTATCCCCTGAAGCCAGGCGACAACTTTTATTTTGACACGATCCTTTCGCACCGGGTTCAGCTTACCGAAGGCCTTACAGGCGAACTGATCTGGGTAACCACTCCCGTCAACACCTGATTTTGGGGGAATTGATCTGAGCCGCACCTGTCCCCGGCTTTGTATCGCCCTTCCTCTGGGCGGATTGACCTGTCCGAAATAAAAAAGGCACAAAGCCCGCGAATTTCTTCGTGTCTTTGTGCCTTTGTGTTTTATTCTTATTCCGTGTTATGCCTGAGAAATAGCAACAGCTACAGCAACGGAAGCTCCAACCATCGGGTTGTTGCCCATTCCGATCAGTCCCATCATCTCTACGTGAGCCGGAACCGAAGACGAACCTGCAAACTGAGCATCAGAGTGCATGCGGCCCATGGTGTCGGTCATTCCGTAGGAAGCCGGACCGGCAGCCATGTTGTCGGGGTGCAAAGTACGGCCAGTTCCGCCGCCTGATGCTACCGAGAAGTACTTCTTGCCCTGTTCGATGCATTCTTTTTTGTAGGTACCTGCAACCGGGTGCTGGAAACGGGTAGGGTTGGTTGAGTTACCAGTGATCGATACGTCAACACCTTCGCTGTGGAAAATAGCCACACCTTCGCGAACGTCGTTAGCTCCGTAGCAGTTTACTTTGGCACGGTCGCCGGTTGAGTAAGCTGTGCGCTGTACTTCTTTCAGTTCTCCGGTGAAATAATCGAAATCAGTTTCAACATAAGTAAACCCGTTGATACGGGCAATGATTTTAGCGGCATCTTTTCCCAAACCGTTCAGGATCACGCGCAGCGGCTCGGTGCGTACACGGTTGGCCGATTTGGCAATACCGATAGCGCCTTCGGCAGCTGCAAACGATTCGTGACCTGCAAGGAAAGCGAAACATTTGGTTTCTTCTTTCAGCAACATGGCAGCCAGGTTACCGTGGCCGATACCTACTTTGCGGTCGTCGGCAACCGATCCGGGGATACAGAACGACTGCAAGCCTTCGCCTAAGGTTGAAGCGATATCGGCAGCATTGGTCTGTCCGCGTTTGATGGCCACAGCAGCGCCAACAATGTAGCTCCACATGGCGTTCTCGAAGGCGATGGGTTGAATGTCTTTTACAATCTGGTAAACATCAACTCCTTTTTCGTCGCATATTTTTTTGGCTTCTTCGATCGAAGAAATACCGTTGTCATTCAGAAATTTATTAATCTGATTGATCCTTCTGTCATAACTTTCAAATAATGGCATGGTAATTCCTCCTTATTCTTTACGTGGGTCAATAACTTTCACTGCATCTTCCATACGGCCATATTTGCCCGATGCTTTTTTCAATGCTTCGTTGGCATCCATACCGGTTTTGATCATGTCCATCATTCGTCCGAGGCTCACAAATTCATAACCGATAATTTCGTTTCCGGCATCTAATCCGATTTTAGTGATGTAACCTTCAGCCATTTCGAGGTAACGCGGACCTTTGGCCACCGTTCCGTACAATGTACCGGTTACGCCGCGCAGGCCTTTACCTAAATCTTCCAGACCGGCGCCGATAGGCAGACCACCTTCAGAGAAAGCAGTTTGAGTACGTCCGTAAACAATTTGCAGGAACAATTCGCGCATGGCAGTGTTGATGGCGTCGCAAACCAGGTCGGTGTTTAACGCTTCGAGAATGGTTTTTCCCGGAAGGATTTCAGAAGCCATAGCAGCCGAGTGAGTCATACCGGTACAACCGATTGTTTCAACCAATGCTTCCTGGATAATTCCTTCTTTCACGTTCAGGGTCAGCTTGCAAGCTCCCTGTTGCGGTGCACACCAGCCAACTCCGTGGGTCAGGCCCGAGATGTCTTTTACTTCTTTGGCTTTTACCCAACGTCCTTCTTCCGGAATTGGAGCCGGGCCATGATTCGCTCCCTGAGCGACACAAATCATGCCTGCTACTTCATGTGTAAAACTCATATAGTCTAATTTTTAATTTGAAATATATTGAGAACTCAATTTTTTATAATTTCACCCGGCACCAAGCGCGGGGCAAGTTTAAATGTCAAAGATTTTCTTCTCTCCTGATTTGTAAAGCAAAACCGTTGTTTTGTCAAAGGTTGCGAGGCAGCCGTATTTCATGGTTTCCAGCTGCGGGCGGATGCTCTCGTAAAACGAGAGGAGTTTTTCTTCCTGGTCAACCAGTTCAATAATGGTCGGAACCTTATCGCTGACTTCCCAGAATTTATAGGAATGAATAACCGAACTGGCTCCGTAGCCCAGCATTCCTTTTAAAACAGTGGCTCCGGCAATTCCTTCTTTTTTGGCCTGAAGAACAATGAACTCATACAA
>JAEUSS010000419.1 GCA_016788685.1 Prolixibacteraceae bacterium
AGAACGCTTGTAATGTTTTAATATATAGTCATTTATATAATAATTTTTAAAATTAACGCATCACTAGTAATTCAAGACATTTAGCAACCAACCTCTTGTCTCCAAAAACGGATTGTACAGATTGATTCACTACAATTTCAATCCCTTTTGATTTGATTTGATGGTTTAATTGCATAAAAACGTCATTCAGTATCGGATGAATGACAACCTCTTCCCGGACTATCTTTTTCCTTTGGGTCCTCAATTCAGTGAACAAAAGGCCGTTGGCTGCAAACTTCTCAAGTCGTTTCGCGGAAATATCAAGAAAATCAATCATCTCAAAAAGACTGTCATTTTGCAATTCCTCCTTTAAAATGCGGGTAAAACCAACGATCCCGTTCAGCGGTGTATTTATCTCGTGACTGATGATTCCCAGAAAATCAGCTTTTGCCTCATCGAGTTGTTCCAGTTCCCGGTTTGCCTTTTCAAGTTCTTCATTGGCCTGCTTCAACTTCAGGGTTCTCTCCTGAACTTTTTCTTCAAGCCAGGCATTTGTTTGCTGCAGTCTTTCGCGCGCCAGCTTCAACTCAAGATGAGTCTGGACACGAGCAAGGAGCTCCCGGGCATTGAACGGTTTTGATACGTAATCCTGCGCCCCGGCATCAAACCCTTTAACAATATTATCAACTTCATTTAAAGCTGTCAGATAAATTACAGGGATGTCTTTTAACAATGAATTTTTACGCATTCGGATACAGGTTTCGTAGCCATTCATCACGGGCATATTAACGTCGAGCAAAACCAAATCATAATCAGCCGACTCCTGAAGCAAATCCAGGGCCTGCCGCCCGTTTAGCGCAAAACCCACGTGATAGTTTGCCTTCCGGAGAATAGAACCTATGACTTGTATATTTTTAGGATTGTCATCGACCGCCAGTATCTTTAATTGTTTCCCTTCCACCTTACTCCTTATTTTTCTTCGATACTCTTTTTAAATCGGACACCAAAGTGGGAAAATTTTTCAGTTTTTCCATCAATTTGTCAATTTCAAAGTTATCAGCATACATGCAAACCCCCTCGCCAAAAACAACTAACACATCAAAATCTGTTGCCCGTCCTAAGCTGACCAGCTCCTGCCCAAACCGTTCGATCTGGTTAATCACCTGTCGTTTCAACACTTCCTGGCAAACCGGGACAAACTCATTATCCAGAATACGGATCAAGTCCGGAAGTTTCTCCATTTGCTCCGGATTTAAAGCGAGCCAGGAGTCTTGACCGGATTCTCCGGCAAGAGTTTCTGCTTCCGAATCATAAGGAAGAAATCGCTTCAGTTCATCTGCCAGTTCTTGCCAAACAATTGGTTTGAGCACAAATCCATCAAAGATTTCGGATTGCAATTGTTCACGAAAAACAATTTTAGAAGAAGCTGAACACGCAATTACCGGAATATCCTTTGTTTCTGCCCGACTCTTGATTATTTGAGTTGCCTCAACGCCATTTATACCCGGCATACGCAAATCCATCAGAATTAATTGAGGCCTGACCACAGCAGCCTGGTCAATGGCCTGCTGCCCGTTGCTGGCCTCGGCAATTTCCAAAGGGAAATACTCCAGGTAATCTTTAAGTAGTTTTCTGTTTTCATCGTTGTCATCAACCACCAGAATCCGGGCCGGTTTAAAACGGCAAACAGAAAGGTCGGGCACCGAATTTTCCTGAACATCGGTAATTTCTCCGGCAATTGCAATATCCGGAAGAACAACTCTGAAAGTGCTCCCCCGCCCCAGCGTACTGGTCACTTGTATGGTTCCGCCCATCATTTCCACTACGCGTTGTGTAATTGATAAGCCGAGGCCAGTTCCGCCGTATTTCTTTTCAAGTTGCCCTTCCTGCTGGGTAAACGGCTCAAAAATAATTTCCTGCTGATCTTCCGGAATACCAATACCCGTATCCTCAACGGTAAAAATCAGATCCAGTTTTCCGGAAGATTTTGTCATACAGTTAACCAGCAGTATGACATAACCATCCTCAGTAAATTTAATTGCATTGCCAATCAGGTTATACAAGATCTGGCGTACCCGGGTCTCGTCAATCAACAATGTATAGTTAATTCTGGTTTCAATTTCGATAAAAAATGAGATCCCTTTTTCCTTTGAAATCGGGAAAAACATGGGCTCAAACTCTCCCAGGAATTTGTGAATATCGACCGGTTCCGGCCTGAGGACAAGTTTTCCGGCTTCGATTTTCGACAGATCAAGAATGTCATTAATAATACGCAGCAAATTACGACCGCTGACCCGGATTGACTCAGCCTGAGACCGGGCTTTCGGGTCGTGCATCGAAGAATAAAGCAGGTCAGAAAACCCGATAATTGAGTTGAGCGGTGTACGGATTTCGTGTGACATATTAGCCAGAAAAATACTTTTTGCCCTGTTGGCTTCTTCGGCGGCTTCGCGGGCAATACGATCTTTTTCGGCCTGCTTCTTTTCCGTAATATCCTCAACAGTGCCGTCATAAAAGTGTTCTCCGGTATTTTTATCGATGATCAGCTTCGCACTTTCCCTGACAAAAACAGGTGTCCCATCTTTCTTTAGCCAAACCGATTCTTCATCCGATATTTTTCCGGTCTCTTCAATACGACGAATAAATTCTTCACGCGTATTTCCGGAGCCATATCCATCAACATTCAAATCGATATTCTGGACTTCTTCAAGCGATGCATAACCCAACAACCTGATTAAAGCCGGATTGGCCAAGATGATCTTACCCGCTCTGGATGTGCGGTATATACCAAAAGTTGAATTTTCGTACAACTCCCTGAAACGTTCTTCGCTTAAATGCAAAGCTTCTTCGGCCTCTTTACGCTTGGCAATATCAATCAGGTAGCCTACCATCCTGACCGGGTATCCGTTTTCATCAAACTCTGCCTGACCGGTTGCCGAAAACCAGGCATACGCTCCGCCTTTCTTCTTCATCCTGAATTCGATCTTGAAAACCTGTTTCCGGGTCAGATGATTTAACAATTCGCTTTTTACCAGCTTAATATGGTCGGGATGTATCATCCTGATGATTTTCGACAAATCAGCCTCAAGTTCATCATTTCCGAAGCCCAGCAATTCGCAAAACTTAGCCGAGATGTAATCGTGCTCATGTTTCCTGTTCCACTCCCAAATGCCCAGTCCGGTTCCGGCAGCGGCAAGCCTGAAGCGCTCCTCGCTTTGTCTCAGCGCCTGCTCGGTCATCTTGATTTCGGTAATATCTTCGATCTGCGAAATAAAATACAACGGTTGCTGGTCGGAAGAACGAACCAAAGAAACATTCAGGTGAGTCCAGATAACTCTCCTGTTTTTATGGAAATACCGTTTCTCAATCCGATAGTTCTGAATCTCACCACGAAGCATCTTCTGCACATTGAGTAAATCTTTGTCCAGATCTTCAGGATAAGTTATATCCTGAAATTTCATTTGGACCAACTCTTCTTCGGAATATCCGAACAGCCGGCAAACCGACTGGTTGACCTTAATCCACGTCCCGTCAAGCGAAACCAGGGCCATCCCGATTGCGGCAAATTCGAATGCACTTGAAAACCGCTCCTGGCTCTCACGAAGCGACTCACCCATTTTCTTCCGTTCCGAAATATCACGTATGGCAGCCAATACGAAAATATCGTTGCCAACTTGCTGATAATTCAGGCTGATTTCCACAGGGAATTCATCTCCGTCTTTTTTTTGAGCGAAAAGCTCCATCCCGACTCCCATTTGCCTTGGTTTGGGCTCTTTAAAGAAATTTTCCCGCAAGTGAAAGTGATTCCCGCGAAACCGCTCCGGAATTAACTTTTCGATGGTCAATCCCGTCAATTCTTCGGATGAATAGCCAAAATACCGGGTAATCTGATGATTGACATACACAATATTGCCCTTGCTATTGACAACGACCATGGCATCCGGCGTTGAGTCTAAAAGTCCTTTCATGCTAAGCTCACCAGTTTTGATTATAGTCTCAAATCCGAGCTGTTGTGAAAGATCAAAACAGACGCAATTAACCCGGACATCATCCGGAGTTTCTGCCGATAATTTCCCGTTCAATCTGAAAGGTAACAATTCACCGTCTTTCCGGCGGAAACAGATGTCAAGTGCCGGGAACGACTGATGACTGACGACCGAAACAAACCAGTCCTGAAACCGGCTTCTGTCATTGATCCCGATGAAATCCGTCAGCAACTGATTTTCAACTTCACCCTGAGAATAGTATAAAAGCTCCAATCCATGCGTGTTCAGCATCAAAATTCGCCCGTGAATATCAAGAATCAGAACAGCGACAGGTAAATTTTCAAAAACGGATTGATGGTTTTCGTTCATCTTACAATCAAAAAAAATGACCAGTGTATGTTTAGGCGCAAAGGTAAGGCTAATTAATAAAAAACTGACTCATTCATCAAAACCTAACAAACAGCAAATGGGAGCAAGCCGAAACTTACCCCCATCTGTCCAAATTATTATTGTTGTTATAGAAGATTCAGTATGGCATGTTATTCCAATGGAGAACGAGTCTGAAAGGTATAAGTTAACTCTCCTTTGATTCCGACAGAACTCTGATCGTTCGAATTATTTGAATCAAACCGCACTTTTAAGCCTTTCAACCAGCCGACCGTAACATACTGGCTAATATCAACATAGTCATGCTGACGGCCCTCTATTTGTATTTTACTGGAAGTATAGGTCAGCGGCTTGAAATCAATCACTTCCCATTCCGAAGAAATATCAAACATTGTTGTACCTGCGTATTTGGTATTATCTGGATATTCCTCCTGAACAGTTAGGTATATCGTACACCGAATGACCGTTGAGCTATGCTTTTTTACTGAAACGGTGACATTAACGAAAGTATTCCGGCCTGATTTCGAATTCATTTCAGCATCTCCGCTCACAAGCTTCGTAAAGCCCTGTGAGTTTAGCGGGAACTTTTCAACGGGGAAAGGAATATTTGCTGAAACAACTGGTATCACACTCTTTTTAAGGTGCTCTTCACGAAGTTTTTTTATTTCCTCCCTTCTTACCGGATCTTTAATAAATTCATAGATTGGAATCACTGTACCAGGATAGTACTCCATAAAAACTTCGTTTGCATCATTAATACTTCCGGCCCACGTTTTAAAGTCTTCCGGTCCTGCGATCAACGCACTTAGACCTCCTCTCGCAGTAATTTTACCATATACCGAACTAGATTCATAATTGTTTTTATACTTCTCGTCTACTCCGGCACTGCCACTTCCACTCACAAAAAGCGACTCATATCTTGCCGAAGCATACGCTCCAATATCTTTCCCATCCGAAGTTTTTGTCCTCTTGGCATACATGTTGTAATCGGCTCGTCCACCCCACAAACCTCCTAAAAGTACATCTGTTCCATATCTGCTCCAGATGACAGCTGTATCTGATTTCATCATATCGTCTTCAAATGCTGCAGTGAGGTATGGATAAAGAAGCGCAAGATTATAAAGATATTCTTTTTTGATGTGGTAAGCGGTTTTTACTTGTCTTGAAGTTGCAGTTCCAAAAGAATAATTACTACTTGATGTCTTATTTCCTTCAAAACGTCCATTTATCTCACCTTTGAAACCTCCGTACGATGCTTTTATATTAGCAAAAGCAGACATTGAACTCTGATACTCGGTGGCAACTGCTCCTGACGCAGATAATATTTCTCCGAAATTCTGATTTTCGTCTAAAACAATAAGGTTGGCATCATGCATTTTGTCAAAATCCAACACTTTTGACTTGAGACTAAATGAATTTGCATATTTGTCAACCAGATCATATCCAGATCCGATCACACTGCTAATTTTAGCGGCATCAGAAGGTGATGAATTCAGTAGACGAAATGTTCTGAATGATTCTTCCTCACCATACGTAACCCCGATATCATTTTTTGCAAACGCTTTAAAATAATACATTTCATCCTCCGTGAGGTTGCTTATTTCAGCAGAGAAATCCCCTTTAGTGATCGGTGCACTAATGGTAACCTTTGTTCCTGTCCCTACTTCAAATTCAGGCGTTTTCGAATATTCAAAACCGTATTCTGTAATTTCGTTCCATCCGTTATCTGCAATATTTCCGGCGATAGTTAATGTTGTTGAAGACGTATTATTTGCTTTCAAGGTTTTTACCGTTGGGGCCTTAACATTATCCGAACTGATGCCCCGAATAATCAGCGACTGATTTTTCCCCAAAAATAAAGTATCTCCTGTTTTTGAAATTCCAAGGGTAACATATTCTTTATTTACAGCGTCTTGGGGGTCTGTAGGTGCTGCAACTTCTTTGATCTGCCCATAGGCTTTATTCATGTTATCCAAAACATCCGACAAGGTTTGCCTTTCGTAAATTACATTTTTTGCAGTTGTCGAGTGTAGTGAGAATGGCACACTCAATAATTGTGTTGTTCCAACGATACTATAGTTTGCTCCTCCCGAGGGATCAATCTCAGTCTTTAAAAAATAGGGGCCCTTATTCCAGTCAATTGTTGAGAAATCGTCACTTGTTTGTCCGCCTCCGATCTGAATCGAAACCAGTCCGTTGCTATTGGTTGCTGCCTGATGAGTTTCGCTGTAAACGGACATGCCCGTAGCGCTTGCTTGCAAAATATTAATTTTCATACCCACTTTCTGATTGATTACTAACTGGTTGCTACTATTCCGAACCACTGCCTGATAACTCATTTTACCCGGGCTTTGAGCCCATACAAATGCGACCAAAAAGCATGACACGACAATTGTTAACATTCTTTTCATACGCTATTTCTTAATGATCTTAAACACTCTAACACACTGATCTTCTCTCAACACCCTAAGCAAATAAACACCTGACACAAGATGCTTCATCGCAATGTCTGATTGACTGCTTTCGATTTTCTTCTTTTCCAAAAGGGTTCCTGTTATACTGTATAGTTGATAAAATAAAATTGACGACTCCTCATAATCATCCAGTTTCAATGTGAGGATGTCGGTGGCCGGATTTGGATAAACGCTGCAGCTTATTCCTATTTTATGTATGTCTGAAATTGCTGTTACATCAGTTATCTGATAAGCTTGCTGAACTCCTTCCAAAACCTGGACTACACCTGAACTATGACCGATATACACCACCTGACCTGCCGAAAACGCCACAGACCCGCCATGGCCTGTAAAATCTCCTCCTGCACTAAGCAATGCCTCCTGCGCGTTTGCATACCGAATAAAGCAGCCCGACAGCGCAATCCACAAAACAACCAATACGCTTATTTTCATAACATTACTCTAAACAAATATTCAAAATCATTCAAATAAAATTTGAACTGCCAAACTTTAGCTCCATAATAACCCCGGTTAGCTAGTTAACTTCTAGCTAAAATCCATGAAGATTAAACCTCCCCTTCGGTTCAAATGTATATATTTACCATATCGTGAATTTTAACATTTGGTAAAAAATGAGTCAGTCACCCACATGTGAAAATTATTTCAACCTGCATACTGAACGACTAAAAAAACTCATGTTCAGCAAGCTCTTTATTACAAATGAAGAATGGGAGCAATTCAAAAGTGGACTTTTTTTAAAAACTGCCAGAAAAAACAGATTGCTACTTTCATCTGACAAAAAGGAATGTTGCGCCAGGTTAATTTTAAAAGGCATTGTAAAGATTACTCATCACGAGCCAGTTCCTTATGTTTTTGATTTCAGAAAAAAAGATTGTTTCCTGTGCAATGTGGTTTCGCTGACCGGCAAAATTAAATCTGACTTCTCGTTTGAAACGGTTACCGATTGCGAGTGGATTGAAACGAATAGTGACAACCTAATTGGGCTGAACGATAAAGTATCACAAGCATTCTCGTTGCTTATAATTGATTACATGAACAGAGGTCACGAACGTGCATCGTTTTTACGTATCGGAAATGCTGAAGAACGATATAACCATTTCTGTAGTTTACATCCCGATGTGATACGATATGCGAAACAAGCCGACATCGCTTCTTACCTCGACATCACAACCCAAAGCCTGAGTCGAATTAGAAAAAATATGGTGGTAAAATTCAACAAGTGAAACCCTTACACTTTCATCATTCGCCTATTTCCAAAAGATCTAGCCTTACAGCCAGGTTCTGGTTACGAGAGAATACAATTCATCCAATTGGTGCGTTTTTAAAATCAGACTCTATAACACACATTCAACAAAAAAAACTCCCGCAAACAGGATATTTGCAGGAGTTTTTTTGATATGCTTTTCAAAAAGTGAGTGGAGCTGGCGGGAGTCGAACCCGCGTCCAAACGAGGAAGCAATAAGCTTTCTACATGTTTATCCCCAGACTTGATTTTCGAATAAAAGCTGGATCAGGGCCACCGACTTTTACCTTAGCTTCTTAATTTTGCAGGAGTCCCGAAGCTTGACTTCTGCTATCCCCGATTTACTTGCACCGCCTGATCGGGCCGCTTCAGGGAAGTAGCACCCGGGCGATGTCTCGTTCCAGCACCTGGTGCCGGAATAAAGTGTAATCTACTTAATTCGATTACGCAGCAAGAGCGTAGTTGTTTTCGCCAATTGTGGTTCGAACGCCGAGATTAACGGGCTGTGCGATCAAGGCCCGACATGCTTACATACCTCTTCTACCCGCTGTCAAAACCAGTCAGCCCCGGTATCAAGGGCTACAAAAATACGATTTTTTCGGCCATTGCCGATTATTTCCAATTTATATTTACCCAAATTAAAAAAATCAGGATTCAGCCTCGGGATTCACTGACAAGTATTTTCCTCCCGAGACTGAATGCTGAGCTTATTCGTACTCGCCGGTCAAAATTCCGGAAACATTCCATGAACTGAAACTGCCGCCTTCGTTTTTACCCAACGGGATAGCCACTTTTATCTGATGTTTTCCCGGAGTCAGATCAGGTACCGGGTAAAATACCGGGTTGGTTGCCGTTCCGGGGCACCAGCCCGAGCGGCTGTAATCGCTCGAAGTGACTCCGTTCCAGAAGTTGCCGGATGCCGGGTTATATTTCCGGAAGGTGGCACAATCGTTTCGCCAGGGAGTAAACTGAAACAACACTTTCCCGTCGAGCAAAATGGTATTCTGTTTCTGATTAAACTCATCGCCGCCGCCCCATCCGCCGTGCCCGGTGGTAATGTAGCGCATCTGTACGTTTTTCACGCCCTCCGGAACTGTAACATCAACTTTCAGCGAATCATTTTCAAACATGGTTCCGTATTCCTGACCCGACATTTCCAACACATTCAGCGTGTTAAAAAGCGGCATTGTCCAATACTTTTTCGCGGGTTTATCCGCAACCTCCATACTTCCGGGGTAGTATTTCAGTTTCAGGCTGGCGCGGTGCCCGCCTTTATCGTAATTGCCGATAAACACACCAATCCAGCATTCGCCCTGAAGCACCGGCAGCAATTCGGTAACATCCTGCTTGTAGAGTGTCGAGTCTTCCCACTGCTGCCCGTAAACCTTTACTTTATCGTTGAACTGCCCGATGCCGAAAGAGGTAAAAAAGCGCATGATTTCGACAAGCGGCGAAAAGCTTTCGGTTGCAACCACTCCATGATACGATTTTCCGTTTCTGGCCTGAAATGCCGGCATTGTTTTCGTTCCGTTCCTTAAGCCGTCCAGAAAAGACTGCTCTTTGTCCCTCGGAATCATGAAGACAGAGCCGGTACGGTCGTATGCATCTCCTGACGAATGCTGGTATAACTCAGCAAACAACTGGGTATCATCCGGAACAACCGGGAGTTTTACTTTTTTCAGGATAACCGTTCCGGAGGAATATTTAAACGTTTTTTCCGACTCGGTATCGGTGGGGTTTGTTATTTCATTTCCGAAACTGATCTGCTCGTTGGTGAAAACATTTACAGTAGTAATCAGGCTTTCGGTAATCCGGTGTTTGTAAAGCGGAGCGTCCATACTTTCGCCCATTTCCGCCGGAAGAACAGGCTCCGTTTCTTTGCTTTTCAGGAGTTTCACTTCGGTTGCCGAAATCTCATAGTTCCCGTTTCTGACCACTTTCAGCACCAATCCGTCCGGGATTCCATATGCCATCGCCGGCGTACCTTTCACGCCCAATTCGGTCGTGTACCAAATTTCGATGGAGTTTGAGCGGAGCGATGTTTTTACTTTTTTGCAGTTGTAGCCCAGAATGACAGCCGTTTCGCCGGTTTCAGCCAATGCCGGGTATTCGGAAAATGCCAGCGGTGTATGAATAACTTTCCCGTCGGAAAACCGGGCAAGCTGAAAAGTATTCTTTGCTGCAAAATCAATATAACTGGTTTCTTTTGCAATAACCGGAAGGAGCTTTTTTGAATTATTTTCTGTCCACGAGCGGGAAGCTTCGGGCGAACACAAAAGCTTGGTTTTTTGCCCGTCAGGACGTGATTTGCCATTGACTACCGCTTGAAAAGTCACTTCAACAGCTTCAGATATTTTTTTAGGTGCTGCAATACTTTGAAAAGCAAAAATACTGAGGATTAAAAAGAGAAAAATTTTATTCATATCGAATCCGGAGTTTTAATTATACAGGAGTTTAAAGTAATTATCTGATCAGATCATCAAATATAACAACAAAAGAGGCTGTCTTTTACAAAACAGCCCCTTTATGGAATTATCTATTAATTATTGCTTTTTTGCCCACCAAAGCGGCGTGAGGACTGCATCAGC
>JAEUSS010000457.1 GCA_016788685.1 Prolixibacteraceae bacterium
CATCGAGTTTAATTCTGAAATGTATTGTTTTCCCGGAGGAGTGATTTTTTCCTGAAGAGTCTGGAAGATCACGAACATCGCCGGAATAACTAAAATCCCGATCATTGTTCCGATTAACATGCCACCCACAGCACCAACACCAATCGAGCGGTTTCCGTTGGCACCCACACCTGTGCTAAGCACCAGCGGGATAAGCCCAAAAATAAAGGCAAACGACGTCATCAGAATTGGCCGCAACCGGGCTGTTGCCCCTTCGATGGCAGCCTGAACGATACTCATTCCGCGATGACGGCGCTGTAAGGCAAATTCAACAATCAGGATCGCATTCTTAGCCAGCAACCCGATGAGCATAATCAGCGAGATTTGCAGGTAGATGTTGTTCTGAACTCCCATCATTTTTGCAAAGATGAATGAGCCCGCAATCCCGACAGGCAACGAAAAGATAATAGAAAGCGGCAAAATGAAACTTTCATATTGTGCGGCGAGCAAGAAATAAACAAAGATTACACTTAATGCAAAAATCAGGATCGATTGGTTGCCCGATGCTATTTCTTCGCGGGTTAATCCGGAAAATTCATATCCGTACCCCTGCGGAAGGGTTTCGGCTGCTACCTCCTGAATGGCTTTTATGGCATCGCCCGAGCTGAAGCCGAAGTTAGGCGCTCCGGTAACGGAAATTGCCGTATACATGTTGAACCGGGAGATATTCTCAGGCCCAAAGACCCTGCTTAAAGTAATAAACTCGGTAATTGGAGCCATCTCACCGTTCGAAGTCCGTATAAAAATATTGTTCATATCCTCCGGATTCCCGCGATATTTAGGATCAGCCTGAACCATGATCCGGTATTGTTTTCCGAAACGGTTAAAATCAGAAGCATAAAATCCTCCGACATATCCCTGCATGGCCGCCAGAACCGTATTGACCGAAATACCTGATTGTTTACAACGAGCGGCATTCACGTCAACCTGATATTGCGGAAAATTGGTGTTAAACGATGACATGGCATACTGAATCTCGGGCCGTTGGTTCAGCGCGCCGAGAAACTCACGGGCGTGCTGCTCAAACACTTTGATATCGCCCCCGGTTTTGTCTTCGAGTTTCAGGTCAAAACCTCCGGAAATACTGAATCCGGGAACCATTGGCGGGGTAAAGATGATGATTTTAGCCCCTTTGATCGGCGCGGTTTTCATATAAAGCTGCCCTATCACGCTATTGATGTCCTGCCCCTTTCCTTTACGCTCCTCGAATGGTTTCATACTGCATATTAACATTCCGTATGAGCTTCCGCGTCCGCTGATCAGAGAGTTTCCGACAATGGCAGTCCGTGCTTCCATCTCCGGAATACTGGCAATGATACTGTCAACCTTCTGAACAATTTGTTTGGTCTGCTCCATGGACGTTGAAGGCGGAAGACTAATGTCGATGAACATTCGCCCGGTGTCTTCTGCCGGTACAAATCCGGTTGGCGTAGTTTTCATCAGAAACCACAATCCTCCTGAAAAAACCACTATCAGCGAAACTGCGATCCATTTTCTGGCTATAAAAAAGTTGGTTACTCTTTTATAACGGCCGGTCATGGTATCGAAAGTTACATTAAAGATGGTATAAAACCTTTGCATAAAACCCTTGCCGTGCAGCTCATTATCACTGTGAGGCTTCAGGAATACGGCACAAAGCGCCGGACTTAGCGTAAGCGCGTTTATCGCCGAAATAACAATGGCCACCGCCAGGGTGATTCCAAACTGTTTGTAAAAAACACCGGTAGTCCCGGTAATAAAGGTTACAGGAATAAAAACGGCCGACATAACCAGCGTAATGGAAACAATAGCGGCAGAAATTTCGTCCATGGCCGAAACTGCGGCTTCTTTGGCGTTTTTGGCTCCCTCGTCAAGTTTCGCATGAACCGCCTCAACCACCACGATTGCATCGTCAACCACAATACCAATGGCAAGCACCAGCGCAAATAAAGTGAGCAGGTTGATGGTAAAACCGAAAATATTCAGGAAAAAGAACGTCCCGATAATAGCCACCGGAACAGAGATGGCAGGAATTAAAGTAGCCCTGAAATTCTGTAAGAACACGAAAACTACAATAAAAACCAAAATAAAGGCTTCGAGCAGCGTATGTAAAACCTTGGAAATGGAGCTGTCCAGAAACTCGTTGGCATCAACCAGCATCTTGTATTTGATTCCTGAAGGGAAAGATTTGGAAGCTTCCTCAAGTACCTTTTTGGCCTCAATAATTACCTCCCGGGCATTTGATCCCGCAGCCTGGAAAACCGCCATGGTAATTCCGGGTTTCCCCAACGCAGAAGTTGAAACCGAATAATTCAACGCGCCCATCTCCACACGGGCAACGTCTTTTAAACGAAGTATGTTGCCATCCTTGTCAGCCCTGATGACAATGTTTTCAAATTCTTCAGGTAAAGTAAATTTCCCTTTGTATTTGATGACGTATTCGAACGACTGCCCGTTCAATTCGCCCAGGCGCCCGGGAGCTGCTTCGAGGTTTTGCTCACTCAAAGCGGTTGTAACGTCCGAAGGCATCAGCCCGTACGAGGCCATGATATCAGGTCTCAGCCAAATCCGCATGGAATAATCTTTGGCTCCAAAAACCATCGCCTCGCCCACTCCGGTTACACGCTGAATCTGAGGCAACAAATTGATTTTGCTGTAGTTCTGTAAAAAAGTCTCGTCATATTCATTATCCTCGCTGTATAACGAAAACACCATCAACATGCTGTTCTGGCGTTTGGCTGTGATTACGCCCGCCCGGATAACTTCTGCCGGGAGCAGGCTGGTGGCGCGGGCTACACGGTTTTGTACGTTTACAGCAGCCATGTCGGCATTTGTTCCCTGTTTAAAGTAAACTTCAATGGAAGCAGACCCATCATTACTGGCAGTCGAATTCATGTAGGTCATGTTTTCAACCCCGTTGATTTGTTCTTCGAGCGGAATAACCACACTCTTCAATACGGTTTCGGCATTGGCTCCGGTATAAGAAGCAGCAACCCGAACGGTGGGAGGTGCAATGTCAGGATATTGTTCAATCGGCAGGCTGATCAGCCCCAGAAGCCCCAGAATGACAATAATGATGGAAATGACCGATGATAAGATCGGACGTTCTATAAATTTTCTGAACATAGTTGCTGAATTTAATTTTTAACTGGTGCTGCAGTTGACATGTTTTCAGAAAGGCTTCCGGCCTCAACCAATTTGGGTTTGATTTCGGTATCGTTACGCAAAGAGGCTATTCCTTCAAACACAATTTGATCTCCGACATTCAGGCCACGGGTCACGACATAAGAGCCTTTCAGGTTACCGGACAGCACCTCAATTTCGGCATTGTGCACTTTATTGTCGGCACCAACAAGGTAAACAAAGTGTTTGCCCTGTAATTCGTAAGTGGTTTTCTGCGGAATAACAATAGCCGAATCAAGGTTTTGCGGAATACGAACCAATCCGCTGGCTCCGCTTCGCAGAATTCCTTCGGCGTTGGGAAAGCTGGCGCGTACATTAACAGAACCTGTTTGCTGATTAACTAATCCGCTGGCAGTTTCGATGCGGCCAGCCTGCGGGTAAACAGAGTTATCGGCCATAACCAGCGATATTTCGGGCAGCCCGGTGAATTTTTCCTGAAGGTTCTTTCCTTCGAGCCCTTTGGTAAGTGCCAGAAATTCCTTTTCGTTAAACGAGAAATAGGCATACATTTTTTGCGTGTTCGATACCGTCGTCAATGGTTCGGCTGTTGTGCTGCTGACCAGACTTCCGACCCGATAGGGAAAAGTACCGATTGTTCCCTCAGCCGGGCTGGTAATTACGGTGTATTGCAGGTTGGCTTTGGCATTCTCGAGGTTGGCCCTGGCCTGCGCCAACTGAGCTTCTTTGGAGGTCAGCACCGATTCTACAGATTGCAGATCGAATTTGCTGATGATGTTCTTTTCAACCAGCGGCTTGGTTTTCTCCAGATTAATTTTTGCAGAGTTTATTTCAGCTTCGGCAACTTTTACCTGAGCCTCGGCCGAGCGAACCGTTGCCTGTATATCATTGGCATTCAGGCGGAACAAAACTTGCCCTCTTTTTACGAAGGCACCTTCATCAACCAAAATTTGCTCAATGTATCCGGTAATTTTCGAACGTATTTCAACCGTTTGCTGTCCCTGCAAGGTCGTAGGGTAGTCTTTAAAAAGTCGGGTCGATTGTGCCGCGACGGTAATCACAGGATATTCTTTTACCTGCCCTGCCGCCCCGGCCTGACCGGTTCCCTGTGTTTTTTGTCCGCACGAAAAGGTTATCAGTGCCATCAAAACGAGTCCAAAGTTTCTGATTTCAATAATTGTTTTCATATATCCTCATGTATGTGTTTTCTATTTTTTATTCATTAAATCGCATCTAAACAACTCATCTTCAATCAATCCGTTTTTCTGAATCTTCTCCATTACAGTCCTGAATACTTCAAGTTCTTTTTCTTTAACATCTGTAAGTAACTTTTGGGTCACCTCATTGGCTATTTTTTTCATCTCGTTAAGAATTTCGTATCCGGCATCAGTAAGTCTCAGATTTTTTTTTCGCTTATCTTCTTTATTTGTAAGTCTTTCAACATAGTGTCCTTCCAGCAATCCGTTAATCTGTCTGACAATTATCGACTTATCCTTTTGCATATGTTTGGCCAGGTCCTGTTGAATAACATTATCATTGGCACTAAGCAGATGAAGAATAACACATTGTTCAAATGTCAATGCAGCCTGCCGGCTTTTAAGTTCAGCGGCAAACTGGTTTTTATAAACACGAAGGCTTCGCCCCAGCATATACCCCAACGGTTGATTTGATTCCATTTCATTTATTTTCAAAGAGAGGCAAAATTAATTCAGAATAGTTGACTAATGCAACCATTTACATTAAGTAAACATTAAGAAGTGAAACATCTTCCGGATACCGGCACACTGCCCATTTGCCTGATATTAGATCAATTGCGGCTGCACACAAAACGATTATTTAAGATCAGAGAAAATAATTCCGGTTGAAAATACCAAAAAGTGATTGTTTTTATGGGGATTGCTGCCAATCAATATCCGAAACGGAATCATGAGTTTTGAGGAAAGTTTTAGTTGCTTGCCAAAAGAAATCCCGGCGTTGACAATCGCCAGCCGATCAGCATAATATCCTTCAAACGGAGTTAATCCCGCAAAAGCTTGAGTTTCCATCCCCAAAAACGCTATTGAATATTTGAGTTCGATATAGGTCGAATAAAATGGGTTGCCACTCAGTTTATTTTTATCTCCCAGCAAGAAAGTCCCGATCATCCATTTCAGCCGACGTTTCTCAACCGAATAATTATCAATGGCAAGTTCGACCGAATGCCGGCTTTTTCCTTCCCGAAGATTCAGGTATCCGTTGCGTTTTCCGGGAACCGGGTTATAATAATCAAACAAGGTAAGTTTAAATTCATCAAATTGATACGACGGAATGAGGTCGATTTCGGAATAGCTATTATTTGTTGTCACCGATGCCCAGATATTAAAACTGAAACGTGTTGAAGAAAGTGTGAACGCAGGTTCGATGGCGGGAGCTGTTCCAAGTTTTTGCCCGCGCCAGATGTGACGGCTTTGCAGAATAACCTCAGCATCGGAAAACCTGATCTGGCTGAATGCCGACACCGACAGCAAGAAGGCTAATGTTACCAGGCTTAATCGGGGCATGCTCGCTTGTTTTTCTCAAAGCTAAACACTTCAGACTTTTCAAAATACGACTTTTATCAAACTCTGACAGCCAGTTTGGTCAGGAGCAGGAGAAACACAGGTGACCGATTCACGAAAAAAATATCTGGGCGGATTGTGATGTTTCGGCTTATTCGATTTGGTTTTGCCGCGGTATATGCTGATCCCGGCAGGTTGGTTTCATATAAACTAAAAAAAATATAAATTGCTGAAAAATATAACAGCTTATGAAACAGATTGGA
>JAEUSS010000464.1 GCA_016788685.1 Prolixibacteraceae bacterium
TATTGAAGCTAACAATATTGCAGCCCACCCTGCTCTGCAACTTAAAGAGCAGGAGCTTTCGATGGCAAAACAAAACATCAAAGTGCAGCGACGAGGTCTACTTCCAGAGTTAAATATCGGTTACTTCAATCAACAAATTGACGGATTAAAAGGATTTTCCGGAATTCAAGGCGGTATATCCATTCCTCTTTGGTTTGTACCTGAAAAACAAAAAACTTCGGCTGCAAAAATACATGTCAGGCAAATAGAATCAGAGCTAAAATATTTACAGCAACATTATAAAAACGAATACAATAAGGTCTATAACCAATATTTAAGTCTGATAGAAAGATTGAATTATTTTAGCACCTCAGCCCTGCCCAATGCCAACGAACTGCAACGCAATGCCAATTTACTCTATCAAAAGGGAGAAATTGGATACATCGAATACATACAAGGAATAGAGCAAGCCATTGAGATAAAAATCAATTATATAGAGACACTGCAAAAAACAAAAACAACAGAAAGCTACCTTTTATTTTTAACACGTTAAAATTTACAAAATGAAAAAGAATATTTTGATCATAATTGGAATCGCGATATTATTCGGTTGTGGTGAAAAGAAAAAACCAGAAATCGCTGAAGAAGAAGTTGTAATCTCGAAACAAATACAACTCACGCCTGAACAAATGAAAACTGTTGACATTCAAATTGGGACATTAGAAGAGAAGGAGGTACACGAACACATTACCTGCAACGGATCAATCATTCTAAGCCCTGACAATAAAGCGACTGTTTCCTTCTCTGGCGAAGGCATTGTGAAACAGATTTATGTACAAATTGGAGATTGGGTAGAAAAAGGAGACCGGTTAGCCTCGATGCAACACCCGTCCTTAGTTGACCTACAAACTGAATATTTGCAATTAACAAGCGAATGCAGCTATTTACAAAAAGAATACGACAGACAGACAGAACTGTTTAACCAAAAAGCAATATCGGAGAAAGAGTACCAAAAGACCACGTCCAACTATCAAATCACTAAGTCAAGAAGAACAGGTATTACTGAAAAATTGAACCTAATCGGAATCAATCCTGAAAATTTGAGTGAAGATAAAATTCAGAAGATGGTTGATGTTATTGCTCCCATTAGTGGCTATGTAAATAGCCTGAATGTCGAACTGGGAGAACTGGTTACACCCGACAATCCGATGTTTCGCATTGTAAACAACTCCGAAGTAAATATTTCATTAGAATTGTTTGCTCAGTACAAAAGTGCAGTAAAAAAAGGGCAAACACTGGAATTTTGCCTTGGCGGACATCCCCAAAAAATGTTTTTGGCCACCATTACTTCCGTAGGAAAATCAGTCGACCAAAACAAAAAAACGGTTAACGTTACTGCTCATCCGGCATCGCACGATGTAACCTTTGCCGAAGGAGCATACATCGAAGCCATGATAAATATTGTTGAAAAACAAAAAGCGGTATTGCCCCAAAAAGCAGTTGTAACAAAAGCCAACGAAAGCAACATATTTGTAGCTACCGATGTCAATACTTTTAAGAAAGTTCCAGTTAAAATAGTCGGGACTTATGACGATTACGTGGCTATCAACTTTGAAGAAGAGCCAATCACTGAAAATATTGTAATACGGGGAGCTAATTATCTGAGTGAATAAGCTCAATCAAAGCAACCCTTCATTTCATTAATCTCTTCCCGCATACCCTGCAAACCATCAGCTCAACCAATCTATGCGGGGAGAGCTTTCCAAATTCACTATCCATTTTTGACAAGTCATTTGTATTTGCAAAATAAACACAGAACTGATAGTATTGGAAAAAAATACTTCGAACTCATACATTAATCACAAAGACCATCTTGTGCCTTGCTTGTCGCCGCGCCAGAATGTGCTCCTGCCATGCAATTCAATTTGTAATGAGAAAGAATTATGCTGTTAGGTAATTTTACAAGCCCTCAGCTCTCCTGCTAAATAAACGGCCCGAACGATAATCACAAATGAGTGCAGATTCGTCTTCAACATCCGGAATCAAACATCCTGTTCTTCCAATTTGCAGGCAGCCAGAGCTCCGGTCGGACAATAAGCCGCGACCTGTTGGGCTGTTTTTTGTAATGCGAGCTGCAACGGTTCGTTGAACGGCACGCCTATTTTCACATCAAACCCGCGCCCGACAAAAGTAAAGCCAAACTCTTCCTGATGCTGACGGGTCAATCGAACGCAAATACCGCATTTGATGCACTTCTCCGCTTCGTAAACGATTCCATTGCGGTACATCTGCTTCTGCACCAGGCGGCGCTCGCTGGTCTGAAAACGACGCTGTTCTGCGCCATATTCATCGGTATAGATGCGTAATTTGCAGCTTTCAGGATTACGGCAGTCACAGTGCATGCAGCGCTCTGCTTCATGCCGGGCTTCCTGGGCAGAAAAATCGAGCGAAGTTGAAACCCGCTCACGATGCAATGATTCTTTTAAATACTCAGCAAATTCGGGAATTTCCAGCTTGCCAAATTTCGATCGGAAACGCTCTTTGGGAGCTACAGCGATACCGGTTTGCAAAAAGCCATCGATAATTGCAGCGACCTCCTTGCCCTGCCCTACAGAGCGCACCGCTAATTTCGAAGGACGCAGTGCATTACCCACTGCAAACACTTTGGCGTCGGAAGTCAGGTAAGTATGTTTGTCCGTTTCAATTCCCTGCTTCGAGCATTTCAACCCAAACAATTCGCCTGCTGCTAACGCTCCGGTAGCAACCCACACCGCATCGAACTGTTCTTTCATTTGCTGAAACTCGGTTGCATCAATCCGATGATTGAAATGAATTACTGTGCCTGTTCGGGCAATCTGCGCAATCTCATTTTCCAGCACCGAAGCAGGCAAAATACTCTCCTCAATTTTCAGCAAATCACCTCCTGCCTCGTCGTGCTGATCGAACACCTCCGTCTGGTGGCCTTTTTGTTGCAAATAACAGGCAGCGGCCAACCCAGCCGGACCAGCGCCAATAATAGCTACTTTTTTTCCTGAAGAGGGAGCAAGTTGTGGCATCCAGCTTTCGGCCTGTTTTAAGTCTTCATCAGCCACAAATTGTTTCAGATGACAAATCGCCACCGGCTGATCGACCTGCTTGCGGCGACAGCCTGCCTCACAGGGAGCCGGACAAATACGCCCCAGCACGGCAGGCAAAGCAATATCGCGCTTCACCACCGGCAAGGCTTTGGCAAAATCGCCACGCACTATCAGGCGGTTCATCAGCGGAATATTCATATGTACCGGACAAACCGGCTGGCAGGGAGCCTCACAGTCGCCCACATGCTCACTCAGCAACAATTCAAGCGCAGCCTTTCGCGATTCAGCTCATTCGGCATCGTCGGTCACAATATCCATTCCTTCGGATGCAGGCATCGAGCAGGATGGCATCAAACGCCCGTTTCGACGGTCTTTTACCAGGCAAATCATGCAGGAAGTAAAATGCTCCGTCCCATTCAGATGGCACATGGTCGGAATCTGAATACCAAGTTGCCGGGCAGCATCCAGAATGGTTGCGTCCTCAGCCACTTCTATCGGGTGATTATTGATTGTGAGTTCTAGCATGGCTTTAACGGGTCAAAATTATGCCCAACGGTTGGCGGTATGAAATCGTTGGGCATTGCGGGCTACTTTCCTGTCCAGTTACATCGAACTTGATGCGAGGTGGTGAGTTTGAATAATCGCTTAAATGCCAGTGTTTTATATCGAGTGTTGTAGCCCGTTTTTCATTCATTTTCTTTTATATGTTCGATTATTTTCAGTCGAATGTTTTCTAATTCAGAGCTCTGTTTTGGACAATCCAACAGAAGATTTTTTTTTATCAGTTCAATTTCTCGATTTACTGTTTCAATTGGGTTGTCCTCAAAATAATATTCATAACCAG
>JAEUSS010000510.1 GCA_016788685.1 Prolixibacteraceae bacterium
GTAGCAATTGAATAATAATTCTAAAAAAAATAATCGAAATGAAAACAAAGCTTTTTATAATCGCTTTTTTGACGATATTTTTTAGTGTCCAGTCAAAAGCCCAGTGGATTGTCACCGATCCAACCAACCTGGTGCAAAGTATTGTCAATACAGCCAACGAGGTCATTCAAACATCTTCGACGGCCTCCAATATGCTGAACAATTTCAAGGAAGTTCAGAAAGTCTATACCCAGGGTAAAGAATACTACGACAAATTGAAGGCAGTACATGACCTGGTAAAAGATGCCAAAAAGGTTCAGAATACGATCCTGCTGGTTGGTGAGATTTCCGACATCTACGTTACTAATTTTCAGAAGATGCTGGCCGATCCTCACTTCCGGATTGAAGAACTGACTGCGATTGCCTTCGGATATACCAAACTTTTGCAAGAATCTGCCGATATGCTTTTGGAACTCAAAGATGTGGTAAACGTTAACGGGCTTTCAATGACCGATAGTGAACGGATGGACATTGTTACCAAAGTGTATGACCGGTTAAAAAAGCACCGGGATATGGTTGCTTACTATACGCGCAAGAATATTTCGGTTGCCTATCTGAGGGCTAAAAAAGCCGGTGACAGTGATCGGATTATGGCTTTATACGGAAATGCTGATGAGCGTTATTGGTAATAATCTCAAAGATGAATTAGCATGATACTCCTTGCTGTTGATTTTGACAACCTTCATCAGATCCTTCGCAGTCTCTACACCGAAATGATGCCGCTGTGCAGCAACATGACCGGAATTGCCAAAGGCATTGCCGGGCTTGGCGCCTTGTTTTATGTAGCTTCCCGTGTATGGCAGGCTTTATCCCGTGCTGAACCCATTGATGTTTACCCGATGTTGCGGCCTTTTGCCATCGGACTTTGCATCCTGTTTTTTCCAACTTTTGTTTTGGGGACAATTAATATGGTGCTGTCACCAGTGGTAAAAGGAACACACCAGATGCTGGAATCACAAACCTTCGATATGAACCAGTACCGGCAGCAAAAAGACCAGCTCGAATATGAAGCCATGATGCGAAACCCGGAAACTGCTTACTTAGCCTCGAACGAAGAGTTTGACCGACAACTGGAGGAACTGGGATGGTCTCCCGGTGATTTGACCACTATGGCCGGAATGTATGTTGAACGGAGTATGTACGATCTTAAAAAATCCATTCGGGACTGGTTCCGTGAACTATTGGAACTACTGTTTCAGGCAGCGGCTTTGGTGATTGATACTTTGCGGACATTCTTTTTGATTGTCCTGTCCATCCTTGGGCCTATTGCTTTTGCGATTTCGGTTTATAATGGGTTCCAGTCAACCCTGACCCAATGGATTACGCGCTATATCAGCGTTTACCTTTGGCTACCTGTGTCAGATGTTTTTAGTTCTATTCTGGCCAAAATACAGGTCTTGATGCTGCAAAATGACATTACCGAACTGCAAAGCAACCCGGATTATTCCATCGATGCTTCCAATGCAGTGTATATCATTTTTATGATCATTGGGATCATCGGATACTTTACCATACCAACCGTTGCCAATTGGATTATTCAGGCCGGGGGAATGGGTAACTACGGGCACAATGTAAACTCAACTGCCAGCAAAGGTAGCTCAGTTATCAGCGGTGCTGCAGGTGCTGCTACAGGAAACATTACTGGCAGATTAATGGGAAAATAAAAAAATATATAAAAATGGAATTTAAATCATTAAAAAATATCGAATCTTCATTCCGGCAGATACGGTTCTTCGCTATGGTATTTGTCATCCTTTGTGCAGTAATTGTATGTTATGCACTCTGGAATTCATACAGTTTTGCCGAAGCGCAACGGCAGAAAATCTATGTGTTGGACGGTGGCAAATCGTTACTGCTTGCCCTTTCCCAGGATTTGTCCCAGAACCGCCAGGTCGAATCACGAGACCATGTAAAACGGTTTAACGAACTGTTTTTTACCCTATCTCCAGATAAGGATGCCATTGAGAGCAATATCCAGCGGGCATTGTTTCTGGTCGATAAAAGTGCTTTTGCCTATTACAAGGACCTGACAGAAAAAGGGTATTACAACCGGATTATTTCGGGGAATATCAACCAGACCATTGCCGTGGATAGTGTGGTATGCAACTTCGATCATTATCCATACCGTGTGGCTGCTTATGCCCGGCAAATGATCATCCGGGAAAGTAACGTTACTGAACGAAGCCTGGTTACCCGGTGCAACCTGATTAATTCGGTTCGTTCAGACAATAACCCGCACGGGTTTATCATGGAAAACTTTGAGGTTATTGAAAACCGGGACCTGCGGGTTATAGACCGCTAATTTCAAAACCAAATCCATGAAAAGAATTAAACAACGGGCAACCAGCCTGACAGAACAGGTTCGCTTCCATTTGCAAAAAGGGTGCAACAATCTTTCACCTCAAAAACGAATGATCATGATTATGTGTTTGTGTTCCGCTTTCGGAATT
>JAEUSS010000543.1 GCA_016788685.1 Prolixibacteraceae bacterium
TGAAAAATAATATATTTAATATTCTCCGGTTACATCGGTCAGCACTTCACAGCCTGTTTCGGTAATCAGGATGGTGTGTTCAAATTGAGCCGAGAGCTTTTTGTCAACGGTACGGGCGGTCCAGTTGTCATTTTTATCGACAACCGTTCCGGGCCTTCCTTCGTTAATCATGGGTTCAATGGTAAAAGTCATTCCCGGTTTCATGATCGGGCCGGTATTCCGGCGCGAAGTATGGTCAATTTGTGGTTCTTCGTGGAAGTTGACACCCACTCCATGTCCGCAGAATTCATAAACTACGCTGTACCCCCGGGCCTTGGCATATTTGCTGATGGCAAAACCAATGTTTCCGAACTGATTTCCGGGCCTTACTTGTTGAATTCCCAGGTTCAGACAGTGTTTGGTTACTTCAATCAAATCGAGTGCGACGGGCGAAACTTCGCCTATTGTAAACATCCGGCTGGTGTCGCCGTAATAGCCATTGAGTATGGTCGTTACGTCCACATTCAGGATGTCGCCGTCTTTCAGAATGGTATCTTTTGAAGGAATTCCGTGGCAAACCACTTCGTTTAACGAAATACACGATGATTTCGGGTAGCCGCCATATCCAAGCGTGGCTGGTATTGCGCCATTTTCACGCATGAAGGCTTCAATTTTCTGGTCCAGGAATTCGGTCGAAACACCTGCCTGGATAAAAGGTGCAATGTATTCCAGTGTTTGCCCTGCCAGCTTGCAGCTCTTACGGATACCGTCAATCTGTTCGGGCGTTTTTATAATAATTTTCTCCATGAAATCTTAATAATTTGTGCAAAAGTCGTCAAATCGATTGATTTTTCAAAACTGAACAATAGATGTGCACTAAGGTTTAAAGCAACCTTAAATAAGATGGAGAAATATCGGGAATACCTCACTATAAAATCCTACCAGACCAATCAATACGGTCAGGCATCCATTGCTTCGTTATTCGATATCCTGATTGAGGCGGCATGGGCTCATGCGCAGGTGATGGACTGGGGATACGACAGTTTGAAGAGCAACAATCTGTTTTGGGTACTGTCGCGCATGTATTTTCAGGTTGAGAAATATCCGGCATGGCAGGATCAGGTTATCCTGAATACCTGGTCGGCCGGAACTGACGGCATTTATGCTTATCGCGAATATATTCTTGAAAACGAAAAAGGCGAAATCCTTTTAAAGGCCAGCTCGGCATGGCTGATTCTGGATATGGAATCCCACAAAATATTCAGAATGAGTGAATTCCGGGCAACATTCCCAAAACTGGTTGATTCAAAAGCCTGCCGTAATCCGAAGCGAATCAAGCCCGACACTCATCCCGAAAACCTGAATTATTTTCCGGTACTATTCAGCGAACTCGATATCAACAAGCACTTTAATAGCGTAAAATACGTTGAGCGGGTACTCGATGATTTTGGCATTGACTTCCTGAACAGCCACGAACCGGCAGAGCTAGAGGTGAACTACCTGAAAGAAGGGCAGGCCGGCGACAGGATTGCCGTTACCCGCACGCCGTTAGCCGGATCAGAATACCTGAATTGCCTGGTTCGCGAATCGGACAGTGCTGATTTGTGTGTGATGCGGATTGTTTGGCGGCACAGAGGATAATCCGGACTATTGCCTGGCGTACCACTCCAATATTTTTTCAACCTTCTCGTCCAAAGGCATGTACCCGTCGAGCCAGTGAATTTCGGTTCCCTGTTTTTCCATTCTCCGGAACCAGGTCATCTGCCGTTTGGCAAACTGATGAATGGCTACATTCAAACCGTCAAACATTTGCTGATAGGAAAGTTGTCCGGTTAAATGCAAGGTCATGTATTTGTATTCCAATCCGTAATAAGTCAATTGCTCCGGAGTTAATCCGCTGTCGAGCAGGTGCTGAACTTCGTCCAGCATGCCCTCTTTCAGTCGCTGCCTGAGTCTGGCAGTGATGCGCTTCCGGCGTGATTCCCGGTCAAATTTGACCCCGACCACCAAACTCCGGATGTCGGGCATTCCGGTATCAATCTCCGGATGGGTGAGGTAATATTCCTCAATCTCGATGGCGCGCACCGCCCGTTTGGTATTTTCAATGTCGGTTTGGTTATGCAGGTAGTTTTTGTAGGTTCTCAGGATCTGGGTCAGTTCATCCAACGATTTGTCAGCCAGATTTTCGCGCAACGATTCGTTGTTCGGAACCTGGATCAGTTTATAATTCTTCAGGATAGCTTCGAGATACAAGCCGCTTCCGCCGCACATTACCGGCAGTTTATTGCGATTGGTAACATCTTCAAAAACTTTCAAAAAATCTTTTTGATACTCATAAACATTGTATTCATAACCGGCATCGGCAATATCAATCAGGTGGTAGGGAATTGGTTTCCCGTCGACCACATAATCGGCGTAATCTTTACCGGTTCCGAGATCCATGCCGCGGTACACCTGGCGCGAATCTGCTGAAATTACTTCGCCGTCAAGCACCGATGCAATTTGTGCTGCAACTGCCGTTTTTCCTGAGGCTGTGGGTCCAAGAATGGTGATGAGGTTATATTTTTCGTTGTGCATGTGTCCTGAAGTTTTCGAAGTGCAAATTAAATGTATTTTTGTAGTTCAAAATCCGGAAACAAGGTAAATTGTATTTTCGAAGTCGAAAAGCGGTTCCGGAGTTTTATGAAGCATTTGACGAATGGTACACAAACAACAAAATATAAGCATCAAGAATAAAAAGGCTTTCTTCGATTACGAGATTCTTGAAACCTTTTTTGCCGGTATTCAGCTCACCGGAACCGAAATCAAATCAATCCGGAGCGGCAAAGCCGGTTTGGTTGATTCGTATTGTTCGTTTTTTGCCAACCAGCTGTATGTGAAAAATATGCATATTGCCGAGTACGATTTTGGTACCTGCAACAACCACATTGCCAAACGCGACCGTAAGTTGCTGCTGACGCGCAAAGAGCTGGATAAGCTGCAGAAGAAAACCAAAGAAGGCGGTATCACGATTGTTCCCCTGAAGCTTTTTATTAACGACCGCGGACTGGCCAAACTGGAGATTGCCCTGGCCAAGGGAAAGAAAACCTACGACAAACGCGAAACCCTGAAACTGAAAGACGATGCCCGTGAAATGGATCGGGCACGGAAGTTTTAGTGCTAAGTAGTCGTCCTTAGAGCGGTATTATATTAGCTAATGATAACAAAAAGCCCGGCAGAATTTAATCCGCCGGGCTTTTTAATGAAGTTTATAAAGATAATTTTCAACTATTTCAGTGTGGCCAGTGCAGCTTTGATGCGGTCGAGCGATTTGTTCAGGTCAGCTTCAGAAGCAGCATATGAAATGCGGATGCATTCAGGAGCACCAAAAGCTTCGCCCGAAACTACGCCGGTAAAAGCATTCGACAGGATAAACAAGCCCATGTCGTCGGCATTGTTGATGGTTACTGTGCCGTCCGATTTTCCGAAGAACGATGAAATATCCGGGAACACGTAAAAGGCGCCATCGGGTTTGCTGGTTTTTACCCCCGGAATTTCAGCTAGTTTAGCCAAAACCAGGTTGCGGCGTTTTTCAAATTGTTCCACCATTTTATGTACAGTGTCAAGCGGTGCGTTTAGCGCTGCAACCGAAGCAATTTGCGAAACTGAGCATGGTCCTGAAGTGTATTGTCCCTGAAGTTTGTTGCAGGCTTTTGCCAGCCACAACGGCGCTGCGATGTAACCGATGCGGTAACCGGTCATAGCAAATGCTTTCGAAACACCGTTCACCACTACAACCTGGTCTTTGATCTCGGCAAACTGAGCAATGCTTTCGTGTTTGATTCCGTATACAATGTGTTCATAGATTTCGTCTGAAATCACGATGATGTTCGGATGTTTGGCGAAAATATCAGCAAAAGCTTTCAGTTCGGCTTTGGTGTAAACACTTCCGGTAGGGTTGCTCGGGCTGCTGAACAGGAATGCGCGTGTTTTTGGTGTGATTGCAGCTTCCAGTTGTGCCGGGGTGATTTTGAAGTCGTTGTCAACCGAAGTCGGGATAATCACATTCTTGCCTTCGTTCAGTTTCACCAACTCGATGTAGGTCACCCAGTATGGAGCCGGAATGATTACTTCATCGTCTTTGTTGATCAAAGCCTGAAGCAGGTTGGCAATGGCATGCTTCGCTCCGTTGGATACAATGATCTGGTTTGTTGTGTATTCCAGGTTATTGTCACGTTTTAGCTTATCAACGATAGCTTTGAGCAAGGATGGGTATCCGGGAACCGGCGAATAGGTGGAATAGTTATCATCAATAGCTTTTTTTGCAGCTTCTTTGATGAAATCGGGAGTATTGAAATCAGGTTCGCCAACGCCTAAACTGATAACGTCAATACCTTTTTCTTTTAATTCGCGGCTTTTTTGGGCTACGGCCAGGGTGGCTGATTCCGATAAACACGCTACTCTGTCTGAAACTCTCTCCATAACTGATATTTAGATGGGTTTAATATTCAAAATTTTTTGTTTGCAAGATATGAAAAAAACTTATTGAGTGTATTTTCTTGTTTCAATTTGAAATTTTTAAGGTGTAAAAATTTACGATTTGTTATTCTTGGGTGGTTTTGCCCAGAAAATCGCTCACTTTTTTTTGTAGCCGGAGATAGTCGTTGTAATCCGACACGTAAAATAACTCCGAATCTGGAATCAGCGAATGCATTTCCTCGGCAACTTCAATCGGATGTCCCGGGTCATTCGGGTCGCCAACAATGAGCGTCGGAATATTCAGCCGGCTTAGCTCTTCCCGTTCCGGAAAATCGGAAATTGCTCCCCCGTGATATATGCTGTAGTAGTATGCCGGATCGAAGCTCATTCTCAGTTTCAGCAATTTCTCGCGTGTGCCCGGGAAATGTTGTTCAAAGAACTCGGGCGGATCCTGGTTGCGCTGAATAATTCGTTTCAGGAAATCAGGAAGGTGATCGGGGCGTGCCTTTAAGGCTATTTTTTCGTACAGTGCCTGAGTCGCTGCGCGTACTTCCCAGGCTGGGGGAGGTGTGACCAGGATCAGAGCTTTTACTTTTTCCGGATTTCGGATGGCGGTGTACAGTGCAGTTCCCGACCCCATCGAAACTCCGCCAAGGATCACCGTTTCGGAGTGAACGCCGTGCATGATATCGGTTAATTCCTGAACCAACCCGTTCCACGAATAATCGCCTGAAGAAGATCTGTCGCAGGCATCGTAGCGGATTAGCTGAACCTGGCTGGATAATTTTTCAAAGTTAATCAGTGAATAGACAGAGTCCGAATCTACCGAATTCAGCATGCCGTGCATCCAGATGAGTGGCTGGCCGCTTCCTTGAATATATAATGAGGGTGTTTTCAATTCGAATGTTTTTTTTGATTGCAAGCAGAGCCGGAGGCTATTCAAAAAGTCCTTCATCGCGGATAAGCATCAGGATGGAAGAATGTGGTAAGATGATGTATTTTTCTTTATTAAATTCAATTTCCCAGCCACTTTTATTCAGGTAAACCGCCAAATCGCCGACCTTAGCCTGAAGCGGGACATATTTTACCTCATCACTTTTTTCTTTCCAGGGTTCATCCGCATCGGTCATGGCCGGAATGGGGTAACCGGGCCCAACTTTAACCACGTAGCCGCTTTGTGTTTTTTCGTTTTCCTGCACAGTCGGGGGTAAATATAATCCTGAAGCTGTTTTTCCCTGAGGATTTTTGGGTCGGATCAACACCCGGTCGCCAATCAGGATAAATTTTTCCAGGTCTTGTTCTTCGATGATCAGTGACATTTAGTTTGTTTTTCGTTTCGAACGCAAAGATAAAACAATCGGGTTGAATCATTCGTCTTTCCTTAAAAATGACCTTCCCGTTTTCATTCTTTTTAGGTCTGATTTTTCAATTTATGTTACAAGTAAATCCAGGTCTCGATAAAATATTTTAAGGTAGTGTGAAATTTTACCTGTTGTTATTGTTCTGATTATCATGCATTTGTGTTGTTTGTGTAAAATATTTTAAAAATAAATGGTACTATGTGTTGCAAGGTATCATTTAAAAGATATATATTTGTAGTGCAAATAACAATGTAATAAAAGGTAGAATCTTTAAAAAAGAACTATACGAATTGTAACGAAATAAAAAAACAAGCGTCATAGGATTAGAAAACAAAGTTCAGAAACAGAAAAAACAATTTAATCGGATAGGAGACAAGGTCATGAAAACAACAAACAATGCTCAGGAAACAGTTAAAAGTCAGTTGAATACAATGGTGTTACGCGGAAGCGCAGTTGTCGCCGTTATAGCATTAATCAGTCTGAGTGTGTCGGCTCAGGAGTTCTGGAAGCAACTCTTAACCGCCAATGCTTCCGTTCAGGCCTATATTCAAACAGCTGCAGAACCTTCTGAATTTAAAAAAGCTGATGCTGTTATCGACGCTGTCCGTGCAGAGCTTGCAGAGAAAAGTTTCAATTTCCCGCAAGCAATGACCATAGAATCAGAAAAAGAAAAGGAACTGGAAATTGAGGACTGGATGACAAGCAGAACTTTATTTGGTAGTAATACCGCTGCCTTTGTTGATGAAAAGGATGAACCTCTTGATTTGGAAGGCTGGATGATTAATGGTTCAAATTTCGGAACCCAGGCAGCCACTTTTGCCGATGAGGCAGAACCTGCATTGAGAATAGAAGCCTGGATGACCGATGAAACCCGCTTTTCAAATGCAACAGAAATACTTACCGAGCGGGAGGCTGAGCTCAGGCTTGAGGACTGGATGACTGATGACGTCCACTTTAGCAATAAAAGCGAACTGGAAAACAGTCATTTGCATTTGGAAGCCTGGATGGCTGATAATAATTACTGGGACTTTTAATCATCCGTTTGGTCACGGATTCGGTTGAGGAGAATTAGAAAAGCCAAAAAAATCAAAGTAAAGGAGGCAAAGCCATGAAAACAGAAAACACAAAAGCTCAGATGCGAAAAGGGGTACTGGAGTATTGTATACTCCTGATTCTGGAGAATAAACCTCTTTATGTAAGCGATATTATTCAAGATATGGAAAGGTCGAAAATGATTGTGGTGGAGGGAACGCTTTATCCGATGCTTACCCGGCTGAAAAACGAAGGTTACCTCGGATACCGTTGGGAAGAGTCACTTCAGGGGCCGCCACGCAAATACTACGAACTAACCGAAGCGGGCAAACTTTTCCTGAATGAACTTGGAAATGCCTGGAATGAGTTGGTTGAAGCTGTTCTTCACATCAGCAACCGCAAATAGCTGAATGGATTATCCGATTTCAAAAAAAACATAAACAACAGAAGCCATGAAAAAGACATTCTCAATAAATATTAGCGGCAGTGTTTTCCACATCGAAGACGATGCTTTCGGGAAACTGCAGGCATATCTGCAATTGCTGAACGGTTATTTCGGAAATCAGGCCGGAGGTCAGGAAATCTTGCAGGACATCGAAGCACGGATTGCCGAATTGCTTCAGGA
>JAEUSS010000595.1 GCA_016788685.1 Prolixibacteraceae bacterium
AAGGATGCAAATGGTAAATTTTTATATCTGTAAAATTTAAGTTTAGAATTTTTATTCCTACGAAAGAGTTTTTTTTCAACTTCTAAAAAATATTAGGAGAAACATTTAAGCATAAATTAGTAGCGTAATTTTCTCTTTTAATGAATAATTTATATTTAATTACTATACAGCGGCAAGATATGCTTTCTCTTATTCTTTAAATAAAAATGGAAGCAGTTTGTATTTAATTTAAAATTAATTTAAGGTGGGAGATTTTAGAAAAAACTAGGTGTGTTTTCATATGGCGAAAATATGTTGGATTAAATCATGCTGCCGACATTGTTGAGTGCGTATTTTTGTTGTGAACCGGTATGCAGTTGAAAAAAGAAAGGCCATCTCAGTTTGATCTGAGATGGCCTTTCTGAAAGAGACTGACCGATTCGTTAAAAAATGGAATCTGGTCGGTTCATAAGTTCAATTATCTGTTGGCTGGGTGCGGATTTGATTTGGTCCGGACATCCCAGAACATTTTCGTGTAGTAGTTATTGGTTCCGTCCTGCAATTTCGCTACGGCTGCACTGAAGTTATCACCGTTCAGCGTGCTTTCGTTGGTTGGATATTTAACCCTTGCAGGCAAGTCTCCTTTTGTATCAGAGATTGGCTCGAATAATAAGTTTACACCATCAACCACATGCGAAATTTCTCCGGGGAAAAGAAGTGTGGTCGGGTAACCTGTTCTTCTGTATTCAGCCCAAGCTTCAGGACCATTCATGTACAAATGGATATATTTCTGTGTCGCAACAGCCTCGGCATTAACGTTGTTGTTCACAGCGTCAACATAAGCATCGATTGCTTCTGCCGAAATCGGAGCTTTCCCGAGCAAATCCACATTTAATCCGTCCCAATATTCAATAGATGCGCGAATTCCTTCTTCGTATTTAGCCTGATCAAAATTCTGGTATTCAGAAAGAATGAAACAAACTTCAGCATAAGTCAGGTAAGGAGCCTTGAAATTGGGTTCCAAAACGACCGGGTGGTTTGAAGCGCTATAGAACGTTGGTGCGGCGTTTCTGATTGCAGAAGTCATTTGGTTGCTCTTTAATCCGTAAGGAATTCCATTGTAGGCTCCACCCCGCGGGGTGGTATAAATCGGCAGACGAGGATCGGTAACTCCAACCCATGGATGACTTTTCCCGTTTAAATTGTCGGCAACACCTTTTAATAAGTTCGTGAAAGGTTTTGCAATAGAAAAGTCATTTCTGGAGTCCACGAAGAAGCCGCGATAGAAATAGCTCTGATCCGGATCGGTTGTCAGGTAGGTGAAAACAGCATTGTCGTCATTGCTTGTAAATACTCCTGAAGTTACAGCTTCCTGAATGTATTTTTTCCAGTTAGTGTCAACTTTTGAAAGTCTTAATGCAACTTTACATTTCAGTGAATTTCCAAATTTTTTCCATTGGGCAGCGTCTCCGGCGTAAATAAGATCCCCGGTAGTGAAAGCCGGTTCATCTTCGTTAATCATTGCAATTGCTTCATCCAATTCTTTGATGAAGTCGGCGTAAATTGAAGTCAGGTCGTCATATTTGGCATAAACTACTCCTTCTTTAAGTTTGAATGCTTCGGAGTAGGGGATGCTTCCCCAGGTGTCGGCCATAACCTGCATCAGCCATACTTTTAGGATCTTGGCAGCAGCAATCTGGTTTTCGTTGTTGCCGTATATGGCCATCGCCACTTTTGTAGCGGGGTCGGTGTTCAACTTTTCAATATTCTGCAAGTTTCCGGCTACAGTATATAATACATTGAAATAGTTGTTATTCACGCTTTCCCTGATCTGGTAGCGATCTTCTTCGGTATAGTTCCGTTGAGCCCAATATTGAGAATAAACCAGGGCCTGACGTCCGCTAAACCAGTTGTCAAAGATGTAATCCATCATTTTTTTCTGGGCGCCATTCATTAAAGAGGCTGAGGATACGACTGCCGGATTGTTCGGGTCGATATTGGTCTCCTCAAGATCATGGCAGGAAGTTGCGCCAAAGATCAGTAAAATTGCCAGCAGGCTATATATAAATTTTTTCATTGCTGTAAGAAATTAGAATTGTAAACCGATGTTTAAGCCAAATGTTGCAACAGAAGGTAATGCACCACCTTCGATGCCCTGGATGTTGCCAGAACTGGTAGTTGCCATTTCAGGGTCAAAATGTTTGGTGTCAGGTCCGAACAATAATAAGTTACGTCCGTAAGCCGAAACCCGAAGGCCTTTGATAGCTGAACCTGAGTTTAGCGGGATGTTATAGCCTAACGTTACTTCACGCAATTTTACAAAATCGCTTTTGAAAACATTTTGCGCAGCGGGGCCGGTGTAAAAATGTCCGCCCCAGGTTTCGGCATCCACTCTGGTTGTGTTTGGCGTGCCATCCTCGTTAACTCCGGAAACCAACACTCCGCCGTCATCATCCGGATTGTCGCGTTTTTTATTGCCTAACTCATTGAGCCCGGCAGTTTCTTCTAACATTCCGGAATACATACCCCACATGTGTGATGTAGAGAAGAATTTACCACCGAACTGTCCGTCAAACAAAAAGCTGAAATCCAAATTTTTGTATTTGAATGTATTGGTAATTCCTACTAAAGCTTTAGGATATACACTTCCGAGCGGAACATTACCGCTGGTTGATTCATATAAACCGTCACTGACTATTTTTTCTCCTTTGTCGTTGTACACATAGTCGGTACCCATAATTACACCATATTCCTGGCCTACATAAGCACCCACTTCAACTTTAAACGGAGCATTGGCCAATCGGTAATAATCTACGCCATCCAACAACTCTTTAACTTTGTTTTTGTTCGAAGAGAATGTTCCGGTAATTTGCCATTCAAACTCTTTTGTTTTAACCGGTAGTCCTTTTAATGTCAGTTCAATACCTTGGTTGCTGATTAACCCGGCGTTAATAATCTGAGAGGTATATCCGGTAGTTCCGGAAAGTGACAGCGGAAGAATTTGGTCTTTGGTTTCTCCGTAATACGCAGTTATGTCAACGCCAAGTCTGCTGTCCAGAAATGATAACTCGACACCGGCTTCATAAGACGTGG
>JAEUSS010000026.1 GCA_016788685.1 Prolixibacteraceae bacterium
GGTAAACTCAACCGGAGGTTTCGAATAAAGCTTTGCTGCCGATTCGACCATGTAATATTCTTCATCAGTCCTGACTCCGGCAATACGCCCGTTATCTTTCACCCCGATCAGAAGCCGGCCTCCGTCGGTATTGGCAAAAGCCACCAACGACCGGGCGATTTTTTTCGAATCGCTGATGCAGTATTTAAAATCCTGTGTTTGGTGCTCACCTTGCTGAATAAGCCTCCTGATGTAATTGCTCACGACTGACTAGTTACAAGTTATATGTTTCGGTTAAAAGCTGCCGCTATTCGTGCCGAACGCACCAATAAGACACTTACAACCAACATCAACCATATTTCTACACTTCAATTCCGAAGAAAATCCTGACCAGATAACCCAAGCCGAAGGAAATGAGCCCGACAACCGTACTAAGTACCACCATTTCGGTGAACCGCTTCCGGAAGGGCTGATCGTTGGCTACAGAGATATAGTATGTAAACAGGAAAACAACGAGAATAGAATTAAACAGCGCCACCAGAAGCGCAAGAAAAGGCGAGGTAAAAATCAGGTAAGGAGCCACCAGAAAAACAACCGCGATGACATAAGCGATGCCGGTAAATACAGCCGATTTAACAGCCAGGTCGTTTTTCCCTTCCGCTTTGTTCGACAAATATTCCGATGATGACATCGACAACGCTCCGGCAATCCCTGTAATGATTCCGGCCAGGGCCACCAGCTTCGTGTTTTGAAGCGCAAAAGTCAGACCGGCCAGAGTTCCCAGAATCTCGACCAGCGCATCGTTCAGTCCCAAAACAATTGAGCCCATGTATTTCAGGTGTTCCTCCTGAATCAGTCCCAGCAATTCTTTTTCGTGCTGATTTTCATCTTCCGCGACAGCCAGAGCCTCGGGCACTTCGGTGGCAATCAGCGCGTAATTGACCTGCGCCTTTTTCTCCCCTTTCTCCAGAAGTTTCAGCCCGAAAGTCAAGCCGAAGATTTTGGCAATCCAGTAATATTTCCTGATTTCCCAGTAGCTGGGCGAAACTTCTTTATTGGTATAGGCACTCCACAACTTGTAGTGCTTCATTTCGTCAGCCGCAATTTGCTTAAGCACTTTCGCATTTTCGGCATTCTGGGTTTGCCCGGCCAGTTTATTGTAAATATGGTATTCGGTAATTTCTTCGCGCTGGGCAAGAATCAACTGCTGCCGAATTTCCGGAGAAATGGGTTTCTTAATCATGTTTTTATTTTTTATATCAGGTATCGGGCTGCAAGTATCAGGATTTTGAGCGGCAGTATGCCTTTCAACTGACCGTGCAGTCTTGACACTTGTGTCTATTGCTTCATCCACTCAAACATCTGGTAATGTTCGGCGGTCATTCCCAAATGTTCGTAAACGCCGTGTGCCGGAATATTTGTTTTGTCGGCATACAGGCGAATTCCTCTCAGTCCGGGATTTGCCACAACCAGGCTCTGAATATGTTTGTACAGCCGGCTGAAAATGCTTCGTTTCCGGAATTCAGGCCGGACATAAACCGACTGAATCCACAATACCGTTCCGTTACGCCAGTCGCTCCATTCAAAGGTTGTAAGCAATGAACCTACCACTTCGCCGTTGAGCTCTGCCACATAATAAATCCCTTTCCCCTGATCGGCAAAAACCGCTGCTACTCCTTTTACAACGGTTGGTTCGTGCAGTTGCAGTTGTTCGGTTTCCCAGGCCATCGCCAACTGAAATTCAACAATGCTGGCCGAGTCGGTTTCATTTGCTTGTCTGATGATCATTCCTTTGTAATTTTTTGAACCCGCTAAATTATAAAATAGTTCTGCTCATCCGGTCCGGTTCGGACATTAAACCTGAAAGAGCAGGGAGTGTTCACTGCAATGATCGTTTTTTCGTATTTTGGCGGACATTTGATTCGAAAAAGATGGTGAAAATTATCGTAGCCTCCAAAAATCCGGTAAAACTGGAGGCTGTAAAAGAAGGTTTGACTGCTTTCCTGAAAAGCGGATTTGACATACACGGCGTTTCGGTCAGCAGCGGTGTGGCCGATCAGCCGATGAGTGATGCTGAAACCTTGTCAGGAGCAATCAACCGGGTTGGTAATGCCAGGCTTCAGTACCCCGGATACGATTTATACATCGGCGCGGAGGGTGGTGTGGAAGAATCGGCTTCGGGATTGATGGCCTTTGCCTGGATAGTGATCAGCAACGGACAAAAGATTGGAAAAGCGCGTACCGCAAGTTTCTTTCTTCCTCCTGAAGTGGCTAAACTTGTCCATCAGGGAATGGAACTCGGACATGCTGACGATGTGGTGTTTGCCAAAACAAACTCGAAACAGCAAAACGGTGCAATCGGCTTACTGACTGACGATCTGATCACCCGTAAAACCCTTTACATTCCGGCTGTTCAAATGGCATATATCCCTTTCCTGAATCCGGGATTATATCCGTAAAACTGCTTCGGGGTGCAGGTTACGAGTTTCCGGATCCGACCAATAAAACCCGAAGAATACGATAGCGGAAATTGACAAAACCAATAAATCAGATTATCGATTGCCGTTTTTTAATCGTCAACCTCAAGTAAGAGACAAAAACATCCTAATTAAAAACATATTGGAAGTCAACTCGTAAAGGCTATTTTAACCTTCATTAAAAAAAAATAGCATCATGAACAACTTAGAAACTTTGAAACAGGGTTACGCAAATTTTGCGGCAGGAAATATCGAAGCAGTTGTTGCGATTTGGCAACCAGACATTATTTGGGCGGAATGCACCGGATTCCCTTTTGTTACCGGTGATGGAATTTTTGTGGGCGCTCAGGCCATTGTCGATGGCGTTTTCGCACATATCCCTGAGTATTACGATGAGTTCAATATCGAAATTACCGATTTTATTGATGGCGGCGATAAAATCGTAATGGTTGGCTATTACAAAGGAACTTATAAACCAACCGGGAGAAAATTCAAAGCCAATGCCATGCATGCCTGGACTTTTAAAAACGGGAAAGCCTCTCGCTTTTTTCAGGCAGCCGACTCGGCAGAAATTTTAAAATGAAAATGAAAGCTATTGCGACTCAGTAGTCCATTCAAAACGAATACGGATTTCTGCCAGTTTCCTGTTGCTTGCAATGGGAAATTGACAGTTTCTTTTTGTCGGTGAAGATTAATCCGCAAACAGATCTTTTATTGCTCCATTAATTCTTCCCAGTATTCAACGGCACGGCGGGTATGTGGAATTACGATGGTTCCTCCCACCAGATTCGCAACCGAGAATATCTCGAAAACTTCGGCGGTGGTAACACCTAATTCGTGGCATTTGCCCAAATGATATTTCACACAATCGTCGCAGCGCAATACCATTGAGGTAGCCAGTCCGAGCATTTCCTTTGTTTTGGAACTCAAAGCTCCATCCTGATAGGTCAGGGTATCCACGCTGTAAATGCGTTTCATCACTTTGTTGTCGGCCGCCAGAATTTTCTCGTTCATCTTTTCGCGGTACGCGTTGAAATCGTCAATCAGTTTGCCCATGTCTCAGAATTATGAATCGTGAATAATGAGTTGTTCTTTTTGTTACGGGTTACGGGATGCAGGTTGCGGGAATAACGCGTAACCCGCATCCTGCAACCCGTAACAATTTATTCTACTGCAACGCCAATCAGTGTGGTTTGGGTACATTTCAGCACGTTCACCATCACGTAATCGCCTTTCTGAAAATTTTCGGCCGGAAACACCACCACCTTGTTCTGCGAGGTGCGTCCGAAAAGCTCTTCCTTACTTTTTTTCGAAGTTCCTTCCACCAGCACTTCAAACGTTTTGCCGATGTCGCGCCGGTTACTATCGTGCGACAGCCGGTTATGCAATTGAATGATTTCATCCAGGCGGCGGAGTTTCTCTTCTTCCGGAACATCATCGGCCAAATGCTCGTGCGCATAAGTTCCGGGACGATCGGAATATTTAAACATGAAAGCCATGTCGAATTTCACTTCTTCCATCAGCGAAAGGGTTTCCTGGTGGTCTTCCAGTGTTTCGGTACAGAAGCCACAAAACACATCGGTACTGATTCCGCAATCGGGCAGGATCTCACGGATGGCACGAATGCGGTCGAGATACCATTCCCGGTCATATTTCCGGTTCATCAGCTTCAGAATGCGTGAACTTCCGGACTGAATGGGCAAATGAATGTGGCGGCACAGGTTAGGATGCTTCGCAATAACCTTCAGAACTTTGTCCGACATATCTTTGGGATGCGAAGTTGTAAACCGGATTCGTACCAACGGATCAACTTCGGCCACCAGCTCAAGCAAATCCCAGAAACGAACAGGTTTGCGTTCGCCTTCGGGCAGCCATTTGTATGAATTTACGTTTTGTCCGAGCAAAGTCACTTCGCGGTAGCCTTTCTGAGCCAGATCGCGCACTTCGTTCACAATGTCCTGCGGATCGCGGCTTCGTTCGCGTCCGCGGGTGTACGGAACAATACAATAGGTGCAAAAATTGTTGCAGCCCCGGGTAATGCTTACAAATCCCGAAAGTGTTTTTTCGCCAAGTCTGACCGGTGTAATCTTATCGTAGGTCTCGTTTTCCGAAAGTTCGACATTGATTGCACCGTTTCCTTTTTGCGCTTTATCAATCAGGAAAGGCAGATCGCGGTATGCATCGGGTCCGGCGACCAAATCGACCGCAGCATGAGCCAGCAGCTCATCGCCAACACGTTCGGCCATACAACCCAGCACGCCGACAATCAGTTTTTTATTCTTTTTTTTCAGGCTTTTGAAATAATCCAGACGGCCCCATATGCGCTGTTCAGCATTGTCGCGCACCGAACAGGTGTTCAGAAAAATAGCATCAGCTCCGTCGGCGGTTTCAACAGGTTCGTAGCTCCGGTCCTGAAGAATGGCGGCTACCACTTCGCTGTCGGCCACATTCATCTGGCAGCCGTAAGTTTCAATAAATAACTTTTTCGTTTCCAATTTGTATCCGATTTTGAGGCTGCAAATTTCACTAATTTTCAGGAATAAGCAAGTACCCCGACGCAAACCACACCGGGGGACAAGGCAAAAGAAAACGCCAAACCGCGCCCTGAGCCTGCCGGGGGAAAACAAAAAATTAACATTCAGGAAAAAAAACAAGGCAATGAAGACATCGCCCCAATCGTTTATTTCAGGCGGCAGTCCGCCAAATACACTAAACAGCAGTCACTTTACACCAATCTTCCGTATAAACATTTTGCGGTGAGCATTTGGCCGACCGAAATAGTTGTTCCATTAAAAATGTATATTTGCAAACTCAAAAACTGATCGTATGAGGTATTTGTGTAGTTTCATTTTCCTTTTTGTGATTTTGTGTTTGCCGGGACATGCCCAGAATGACACACTTAACCTGAACACAGGCCTGTCGGATCAGACAGCAAAGATGGAAGAACTGCTCGGTAAACTACAAATCAGACAAGACCCCCGGATTACCGACTTACTCGTACGCCATTCCCAGATTAATCAGCGCAAACGCAGCACCGAAGGATTTCGCCTCGAAATTTTTTTCAGTTCCGAAAACAAAGCGCGTGAAATGGCTATGCGGGTCCGAAATGAATTCAACCTTGTATTTCCTGACATCCCCAGTTACCTGCTGTTTCAAACCCCTAACTTTAAAGTGCGGATCGGTAATTTCCGGAACAAAAGCGAAGCCCTGAAAACCAAGGCCTATATCGCTTCGAAATATCCGAATGCCTTTATTGTAAAAGATATGATCCGATTTCCTGATTTATTTACCGAAAGTGTAGAACAAAGCGAAGAACAATGAGCGAATTGATTAAACATGAGTGTGGGATTGCATTGATACGGCTGCGTAAGCCACTTGAATATTATAAGGAAAAATACGGCACCTGGCAGTATGGTCTGAACAAACTGTACCTGCTGATGGAAAAACAGCATAACCGCGGACAGGACGGCGCCGGAATCGTGAACGTAAAAATGGAACTTGAACCGGGGCAGGAATACATCAACCGCCACCGGTCGATTGAACAAAACCCGATCAAACATATTTTCGACAAGGTTGCCAAGGGAATCAAAAAAGCGGAAAAGAACAAACCCGAAGATGCCGGTGTCCGCTGGATCTACGAAAATGTCCCTTTCTCAGGCGAAGTTTACCTCGGACACCTGCGCTACGGAACCTTCGGACGAAACAGCATTGAATTTGTTCATCCGGTAATGCGCCAGAACAACTGGAAATCGAGAACGCTGGTCCTGGCCGGAAACTTTAACCTCACCAATACCGACGAACTCTTCAGGAAACTGATTGCGCTCGGACAACATCCCAAAGCATACACCGACACGGTGACCGTCCTTGAAAAAGTAGGCCACTTCCTCGACGAAGAAAACCAGTTGCATTTCCGCCAATATAAAAATGAAGGCTACTCGAACCGCGAGATTTCGCCGATGATCGAAAAAAACCTCGACGTTCAGAAAGTTCTTGAGAATTCGAGCAAGGATTGGGACGGCGGTTATGCCATTGCCGGAATGTTTGGTCATGGCGATGCCTTTGTGATGCGCGACCCCTGGGGAATTCGCCCGGCATTTTATTACTACGACGACGAAATTGTAGTCGTTGCCTCCGAACGTCCGGTGATTCAGACCGTGATGAACGTGAAAGCGGACCATGTCACCGAAATTAAACCCGGAGAAGCGCTGATCATTAAAAAAGACGGATCGGTTGCCAATAAAATGATCCGCGTGCCGCACACCCGCCGCTCCTGTTCGTTCGAACGCATCTATTTTTCGCGCGGAAGCGACAAAGATATCTACCAGGAACGCAAAATGCTGGGAAACCTGCTTTCTCCGGCCATCCTGAAATCAATCAATTACGACATCGAGAATACCGTCTTCTCGTTTATCCCGAATACTTCTGAAACAGCCTTCTACGGACTGGTACAAGGAGTCAGGCAATATTGTGTCGACTGGAAAATCAAAGAGCTGAAAGAACGCAACGGAAGCATTACCAACGAAGAAATGGCCGCGGTCATCTCGGTTGAACCCCGGGTGGAGAAACTGGCGATTAAAGACGTGAAGTTGAGGACTTTTATTGCCGACGATGCCAGCCGCGACGACCTGGTTGCCCACGTGTATGATGTCACTTACGGAATTATCCGCGAAAATACCGACACGCTGGTTATCATCGACGACTCGATTGTCCGCGGAACAACCCTGAAAAAAAGTA
>JAEUSS010000035.1 GCA_016788685.1 Prolixibacteraceae bacterium
CAGCTTTTTTTACCTGATGGCTGTTTTCTACCGCCTGCTTCAACAGGTCATTCAGCGAATATTGCTCCTGGCTTTTCCCTTTCTCCGGAAAAGCAAAAAGTGCGAGTAATAATAAAATTGTTAATTGTTTCATTTTTAGTATATTGTTCTGATTTTAATAATTAGTTCGGAATTAAAAGAACCAAATGGGCAAAAAAATTACTTGTTCTTTTTGTATTCAATTTTTAGCTCGTCCAACTTTTGGATGAAAAATTCCATTCCGGCTGAAATGGTCTTTAAGAACATCGCGTTGCGCGAATTCGGATCTTTTTTTAATTCGATGATTTGTTTAATGGTTTCCAGGCTTTTCATCATTTTGGCTTCCATGTCATTGACTATCCCGTCAATTTCTCCGGAAACAAAGCGGAAATAGCGTTTTCGGTCTCCGGGGTAAGTAATGTATTCAATGATGCCGCGAATCTCCAGGTTTTTCAGTGCGGTACTGACCGAACTTTTGCTAATCTGCATTTCTTCAACAATTTCTTCAAAGGTATATTCCTCTTTATCCATGACCATCAGCAAACCCATGATCCGCGCCGGAACCGGCTGGAAACCCTCTCTCTCATTCTGTCTGCCAATGTGTTCGATCAGCTCTTTTTGCTTTTTTGGTCTTTCTGAATCTTCCATCTCATGTTTATTTTACGGCACAAATATAAAAGGTTTTTTTAGTTCGCAACTTTCCGAACTAATTTTTTTTTCATTTTTTTCGACGCAATTTAATCTTCGGAAAATCAAAGGGGGAAAACAGAATGGAAGAGAAATCACCAAATTCTGGCTGTTGAATAAGTAATTTCGGGAAAATCAGACTATAATCGGGACTTGGTTGTGGTCAGCAGCTCAAACGTTAGGATGCGGCTTAAATAATAGAAATTGTCAGTTAATCTGCTGATTTGGTTAAACATTCCTCCGGGAGGCGTGTTTTTAGTTCCTGAAAGTGGAAACGGCATTTAATTCTATAAATAAAGATAATTTGATCTTTTTATTAAAAATCCGAATAAAAAGGTCTGTTTTGTTTTCATTTAAGAAAAATAGTATCATATTTGCATCAAATTATTCAGAAATGACAGGTTTTGCTAACATCACCCTTCTAGGTCTCATTCTCGGTATTCTCCTAATTTGGATGCGCGATTGAGAATGGTATGGGTAAAACTATAAAAAGCTTTTAAAAGGCCATTCTCGATTCAGGGGAATGGCTTTTTTTTTTACGATAAACTGAAATTACGATAAAAACAAAATAGTTATGAGCGACAGATTGTATATTTTTGACACTACATTACGTGACGGAGAGCAAGTTCCCGGGTGTCAGTTGAACACAGTTGAGAAAATTGAAGTTGCACGTGCTTTGGAAGAACTGGGTGTTGATGTGATCGAAGCCGGGTTCCCGATCTCAAGTCCCGGAGATTTTAATTCGGTAGTTGAAATTTCAAAAGCGGTGACCTGGCCAACCATTTGTGCCCTGACCCGCGCGGTTGAAAAAGATATTGATGTGGCTGCCGAGGCGCTCAAGTTTGCCAAAAAAGGCCGTATCCACACCGGAATCGGAACTTCGTTTTATCACATTCATTACAAACTGAACTCGAATCAGGACGAGATCATCGAACGGGCTATTGCTGCGGTGAAATACGCCAAACGTTACGTTGAAGATGTTGAATTTTATGCCGAAGATGCCGGCCGTACCGAAAACGAGTACCTGGCCCGCGTGGTCGAGGCTGTTATTAAGGCCGGTGCTACGGTGGTCAATATTCCGGATACTACCGGTTACACCATGCCGCATGAGTTTGGTGCTAAAATCAAATACCTGATCGACAATGTGCCAAACGTGCACAAAGCAATTTTATCGACTCACTGCCACAACGATTTGGGCATGGCAACGGCCAATACGATCGCCGGAATCATGAACGGAGCCCGTCAGGCTGAGGTAACTATCAACGGAATCGGAGAACGGGCCGGAAATACTTCGCTCGAAGAGGTGGTGATGATCCTGAAAAGCCGCTATGCGGTATTGAATATTGATACCAACGTAAATACCAAAAACATATATAAAACCAGCCGCCTGGTTTCGAACCTGATGAATATGCCGGTTCAGCCCAATAAAGCTGTTGTTGGCCGCAACGCGTTTGCGCATTCTTCCGGAATTCATCAGGACGGAGTATTGAAAAACCGCGAAAACTACGAGATCATGGATCCAGCCGATGTGGGTATCAACGAATCGAGTATCGTGCTGACAGCACGCAGTGGTCGTGCTGCGTTGAAACACCGCCTGGAAATTATGGGCTTTGAGCTGGACAAGGAAAAACTGGACGAAGTTTATGAAAAATTCCTGAAGTTGGCTGATAAGAAAAAAGACGTGAAAGATGATGATGTGGCAGCTTTGCTGGGGGATGTAACCCAGAAGGAGCGCCGCGTAAAACTTGATTTTCTTCAGGTGGTAACCGGGAAAGGGTTGGTGCCGATTGCCAACGTCCGCCTGAATATTGCCGGCGAAATACTTGATGCCACAGCCTCGGGGAACGGCCCGGTTGATGCTGCGCTGAAAGCTGTGAAGAAAATCATTCACCGCAAAGTGGTCCTGGAAGAGTTCTTTATTCAGGCCATCACCCGCGGGAGCGATGATCTGGGAAAAGTGCATATGCAGGTGAAACACGAAGAAGGCATTTACCACGGATTTGGAGCCAATACCGACATCATTACGGCTTCGGTTGAAGCATTTCTGGATGCCATCAACAAAATTCCGGGAGCTACGAGGGCAAAAACCGAATAGGGCAGGAGTAGTGTGAACTTTATAAGTGTGAAATAGTTATAAATTACATTTGTCCTGAAGGTTTACGTTTCAGGAAGATTAGAATAATACAGACAATAAATGGAAGCAAAGACTTTATTCGACAAGATTTGGGATTCGCACGTGGTGAAACAGGTTGAGGGCGGCCCAAGTGTGTTATACATCGACCGTCATTTCATTCACGAAGTGACCAGCCCGGTTGCATTTTTAGGCCTGGAAAAACGCGGACTTAAAGTTCTTCGTCCGGAGCAGACCGTTGCTACGCCCGACCACAATGTGCCAACCATCAACCAGAACCTGAGCATTAAAGACGAGTTGTCGCGCAATCAGGTGGAGATGTTGAAGAAAAATTGTGCCAATCACGGCATCGTTTATCACGGATTGGGAACTGAAGGCCACGGTGTGGTTCATATTATTGGC
>JAEUSS010000045.1 GCA_016788685.1 Prolixibacteraceae bacterium
GAAGTAGTCGATTTTTCCCAGGTCAGATCCGGAGAGATTGGTCTCGGATTGCTCACATACTGAATTTTCTGGCTGTCCGAAATCCAATTCGACAAAGAAGTCGGCATCAGGGAAATATAGGGATAAAAGTTAGCAGAACTGGTACTTGAAGGCAACTGGTTACCCAATGTACCGTATGAGTACCGCAATTTAAGGTTATTGACAACGCCTTTAACCGATGAGAAGAAAGGTTCTTCGCTGATGCGGTATCCGACAGAAACAGAAGGAAAGAAACCGAAGCGCTGTCCTTCACCAAACCGGGAAGTACCGTCATAACGACCATTCACTTCAATCAGGTATTTGTCGGCATAATCATAATTTCCCCGAAAAAAAGCTCCGAAAAGAGTATACTCATATGCACCTCCGCTGGTTTCCTGATCTCCGGTCCCCAAGTCCAGGTCATTCAAACTCTCACTCAACAAATTCTTTCTCAACCCAAACAACCGGCTGTAATTGGTATATTCGTAATTCACTCCGGCAGTACCTGCCAAATGATGCCTGTTAAAATCCTGAGAATAGTTTGTATACAGGTTTGCTACTTTCATGGGTTTCAGAGTACGTGTTTGCTTCATCTGATCCAGGTTGTAGTTTGGCACCTCCTGAGTAATACCCGGTTCAATGGAATACTTTGTGACAGTGGTTCTGTACCAGCTATCAGTCAGGTAAAGTGTATACGAGAAGTCGCCCAACACTTTCAGGTGCTTATTTACGTCAAAAACCGCTGAAGATGTTGAAACGAACTCATGGACTGTATTTTTACCCCCCGCTTTCCCTTCCAGCAACAAGGCATATAAACCATCGCCAATAGAATAATTGTTCTTTAAAGTGTTATAAGTTGGAGTCCCATCCGGATTTACAGGAGCATAAGCCGGAAGTGCGTGTACAGTTATACCTACGAAGTTGGAATTTCCTCCTCCTTCACGCCCCTGATACCTATACTCAGAATTATAATACTGGGTATTGTTGCTTATTTTCAACCGCGGAAGTACCTGTGCACTAATTTTACTCCTGAAGGTGTACGAATCAAAATTATCCGGATTAATCTTCATAATCCCATTCTTATCGTAGTAAGATCCGGACAGCAGATAACTGATCTTTTCATTTCCTCCGGAAACGTTCAGGTTATGCTGGTTACTTTGCTGAACATCAGAAAACACCGCATTCCACCAATCGTAATTTCCATAATAATTATAGACATTCTTACCCTTCACGTTTTTCACAACCACCCACGGACGTTCAGGATTCTCAGTTTTATCGTAACGGCGGGCTTCAAGTTCGGCATAATCCTCTTCGGTATACCGAGTGTATGTATTTCCGGTTGATCGGAGGAAGGCTTCATCATTCAGTTTTACATGATCATAGCCAGTGGTCAAAAAATCAGTACTTACAGTTGGCGAAGCCCATCCGTAATTGGCATTGTACGAAATCGTCATCTTCCCTGCTTTAGCATTTTTGGTCGTAACCAAAACAACCCCAAATGCACCGCGGGCCCCGTAAATCGCCGATGCCGCAGCATCTTTAAGAACTGTAACCGACTCAACATCGTAGGGATTTATCCGGTTAATATCACCCGGAACTCCGTCGATCAGGACCAACGGTCCCCCGCCGTTAATTGAAGTCGTACCCCTCACGTTCAGAGTTCCGCCAGCCCCTGGCTGTCCGGTTGAAAAGTTTACGTTCAGGTTAGGAATAGACCCCTGCAAGATCTGGCTCATGTTTGAAACCGGCCGGTTTTCCAAACTCTTAGAAGTAATCTGACTGACAGCACCGGTCAGATTCACTTTTTTCTGCACACCGTATCCAACCACAACGACCTCTTCCACGCCAATGGTTTCATCCTCCAGCGCAACATTAACCGAAGCCTTTCCTGCAATTTTAACTTCCTGTATTCTCATTCCCACAAACGAAAACTGCAATATGGCTTGATCATCGATATTCGAAAACGAATAATTACCATTGGCATCAGTAATCGTTCCGACAGAGGTGCCTTTAATCACAACCGAAACTCCCGGAAGCGGGGCTCCTGATGAATCGGTTACTCTACCGGTTAGCTTCCTTGCCGGTTGTTCCAAGCCCACAACAGCTGAATTCGTACTATGCAGATCAGTAATAATGATGTAGCGATCAACAATCTGGTACCTGTAATTAGCCTCACCCAATATCTTACCCAGGATGGCATCGATGGTCTGATTCTCGAACCTCAGGGAGACCTTCTTATCAACATCCAGCTTGGTGCTGTTGTACGCAAATTTAAACTCCGAAAGAGCTTCGATCTGTTTGAAAACACTCTCGATCGTAGCATTCTTTGACTCAAAAGTTAAACGGGTTGCCTGTGAGTAGGTGACCGATGCATAAGACATCAGTCCCAATAGCATTAAGGAAAAAGTCAGCTTCATAATTCGTAAATACTTCCGTATAGGGATAAAAGATTCCCCACACAGACTTGTTCTGTTTTTTTTCATAAATTTGTTGTGTTTCGTGTTAAACTATGTTTGACATTTCAAAGAGCGGTAATTCTTCGACCAATTATCGCTCTTTACTTTTTCTCATAATCAAATTTCCCTCGTGTCTTTTTTGTTTTTTTTCGTTGCAAAGCTCGCTCTTCAATATTACAAATCAATCATAGAACCGTTAATTATGGGTTAGATGATCCTCCATACTCCCTAATGGCCCTCTTGTTTAGGTCAACTTTTGGGAGTCAGTATAATTTTTCCTTTTTCATATTTGTACTGAACAGACAGCGCCAGACTGATAACCTCCATCAGGCGGTCCAACCTTTCTCCTTCATATAATTCAACCGTTAACCGGCGGTCATTGAACAGGTTCTGGTCATACACCACTTCCACATCATACCAGCGTTCAACCTTTCGGACTAAATTGCAGAATGTATCATCCTTAAATATGAGCTGATTTTTTCGCCATCCGTAAATCTCTTCCCGGGGAAAGCGGTTGTTCTCCAGTTGGTGGCTGGTCTTGTCGTATGCAAACGACTGCCCCGGCTCTAACTCTTTCTCAATTTGATTTTCCGTACCAGAATTTCGGTACTGCAGGTTTACCTTTCCCTCAAATAAAGATGTTTCAACCTGATCCTCGTCCGGGTATGCTTTCACATTAAATTTAGTTCCCAGCACCTTAACATCGATGTCCGAAGTATGAACAACAAATGGCTTGTGCCCGTTTTTTGTTACTTCAAAAAAGGCTTCACCATCCAGATAAACATCGCGCTGTTTTTTACTGAAGCTGCCCGGATACCTGATTTTAGTATCCGAGTTGAGCCACACCTTGGTCCCGTCGGCCAATACAATTTGTGACTTCTGCCCCCGAGGCGCAATGGTTTCGGTATATTGAACGGATGCCCCCATATATTGATTTAATCCGTACAAAATTCCGACCCCAACAATGGGGATCAGCAGAAATGCTGCAACCTTCTGATAAACATTGAGTATACGTGACATTGAGAAACCAGGAGTGTCCTGATGCTGCTCCTGAAGTTCCTGTATTTGCTGAAATACGTTTTCAATCAGGGTGATCGATTCAACTTCTGAAGAAACAGCCCAATGCTCGGAGAGCCAGCTCTCTACATCTGATTGAGTCGCCGGATTAGAAAGCCAATTCTTTAATGCAGTCAACTCCCGGGCCGAACAATCTTTTTCTGCCAGAAACCGGTTCGCAATATCGATGATCTTTTCATTCATTGCAATCAATTTGTCAGTAATACGAGGTCGGC
>JAEUSS010000108.1 GCA_016788685.1 Prolixibacteraceae bacterium
AAGAAATTGGTGAAACGTTGCGCGGTTCAGATTCAAAAATCGACTGGAAAGCACTGAAATCGAAAAAAGTACGGCCGGTCTTGGTTTTGGGAATTGTTTTGGCAGTTTTCCAGCAATGGTGTGGTATCAACGTTATTTTCAATTACGCCGAAGAAATTTTCACCTCAGCCGGTTATTCGGTTGGCGACATGCTTTTTAATATTGTAATTACCGGAACCGTGAACCTGGTTTTTACCTTGCTGGCCATGCGCATGGTGGATAGCTGGGGGCGCCGCAAACTGATGCTGCTCGGTTCAATTGGTCTGGCGGTAATTTATCTGTTGCTCGGAACCAGTTATTTTTTCGAATTAAAAGGCCTGGCCATTCTGGTTTTGGTCATGCTTGCCATTGCTACCTATGCTATGACACTGGCACCGATAACCTGGGTGGTTCTTTCGGAAATATTTCCGAATAAAATCAGGGGAGCCGCTATGGCTTTGGCAACTACAGCTTTATGGAGTGCCTGTTTTGTACTTACTTACACCTTCCCAATCCTGAATAAACTGCTGGATGCCAGCGGAACATTCTGGTTATATGCTTTTATTTGTTTGTCTGGCTTCCTGTTTATCCTGAAAAAACTTCCGGAAACCAAAGGCAAGAGTCTGGAAGAAATTGAAAAGATGTAATATTCTAACCATATAATCTTTAATTTATGAGCTGTAAAGTCATCTGGATTGTATTTTTTGTTGTGTTGTTTTCTTGTAAAGAGTCTCAGTCGCAACAAAGAATCGACCTCGCCGGAGAATGGAAATTTGCCATCGATTCGCTGGATCAAGGCATTTCAGGAAAATGGTTTGCTCAAACACTAGCTGATAAAGTTTTACTTCCCGGATCGATGACCACCAACGGGAAAGGAGAAGATATTTCCGTAAAAACTTCGTGGACGGGGCAGATTGTTGACAGCTCGTTTTATAAGAAGCCTGAATACGCCAAATTTCGGCAGCCAGGCAATATCAAAATTCCATTTTGGTTGCAGCCTGTGAAATATTACAAAGGGGCAGCCTGGTATCAGAAAGAAGTGACGATTCCCGAAGATTGGAATAACCAATCGGTTGAATTGTTCCTCGAGCGCTGCCATTGGGAGAGCCGCCTTTGGGTCGACGGCAAAGAAGCGGGCATGCAAAACTCGCTGGGAACTCCGCATAAATACGACCTGACCAATTTGCTGACTCCCGGCAAGCACCGGCTGACTTTGTGTATCGATAACCGGGTGAAAGATTTTGATCCGGGCGTCAATTCGCACAGCATTTCAGACCATACACAAAGCAACTGGAATGGGGTAGTGGGGCAAATGTACCTCGAAGCCCGTCCTTTGGTGAAAATTCAGACTGTGCAGGTTTATCCTGATATTCAAAATAAAAGAATAACAGCGAAAGTTAAAGTTCAGAACATTTCAGGAAAAATTGGAGCAGTTGAGTTAGGCTTAAAAATAATGGAGACGGGAAAATGGAGACAGGAAAAATTTGACCTGAAAACGGACGAAAGTATTCTGACGCTCGATCTGGAACTGGGGTCCGATGTAAAACTCTGGAACGAATTTCATCCGAATATTTATTCGCTCGAAGTAAGTTTAAAAGATAAAACTTCGGGGCAAACTGATGTGGCAAAAACCACTTTCGGGATGCGCGAAATTAAAACTTCAGGCAAGCAAATCCTGATTAACGGACAGCCCTCCTTTATGCGCGGAACACTCGAATGCGCCATCTTCCCGAAAACGGGCTATCCGGCAACCGATTTGAACGAATGGTTGCGCATCTATACTGTTGCGCGAGCACACGGACTCAACCATTTCCGATTTCATTCGTGGTGCCCTCCAAAAGCAGCTTTCGATGCTGCCGATCAAATCGGATTTTATTTGCAGGTGGAATGTTCATCGTGGGCCAACCACACAACCTCCATTGGCGATGGAAAATCAATCGACAAATATCTTTATGAAGAAAGCGAACGAATGGTGGACGAATACGGCAATCATCCTTCGTTTTGTATGATGGCTTATGGAAATGAGCCGCGTGGAAAAAACCAGAATACTTTTCTTGCAGATTTTGTGTCGTATTGGAAGAACAAAGATAACCGCCGCATTTACACTTCTGGGGGCGGCTGGCCCAATCTTCCGGCGAATGATTTTTTGAGCGATCCGAAACCGAGGATTCAACACTGGGGAGCCGGCTTAACGAGCATCATTAATGCGCAGCCGCCAGCAACGGATTACGACTGGTCGGCATACACCGACAAATTTTCGCAACCAATTATCAGTCATGAAATCGGGCAATGGTGTGTTTATCCGAATTTTAAAGAGATTGCCAAATATGATGGTGTTCTAAAAGCGAAAAACTTCGAATTGTTTCAGGAAACTTTAAAAGACCATGGCATGGCACAACTGGCCGACAGCTTCTTGCTCGCCTCCGGAAAGTTGCAGGCGCTGTGTTATAAAGCCGACATCGAAGCTGCCTTGCGTACTAAAGATTTTGGAGGGTTCCAGTTGCTCGATTTGCACGATTTCCCCGGACAGGGAACTGCTTTGGTTGGTGTGCTCGACCCGTTCTGGGGCGAAAAGGGATACATTTCACCAGCCGAATACAATCGCTTTTGTAATTCCACTGTTCCTTTGGCACGCATGAAAAAGTTGGTTTACACCAGTAGCGAAACTTTTGAAGCTGAAATTGAGGTGGCACATTATGGCGATGAACCGATTTCTGCCTGTGTTCCTGAGTGGAAAATAACCAACAAAACCGGGAAACTGATCCAATCAGGGAAACTTCCACAATCTAACATCCCAGTGGGCAATGGTTGTAAGCTCGGAAATATTTCTTTTCCTCTTGAAGCAATCTCAAATCCTGAAAAATTGATACTTGAAGTTTCGGTAAACGGAAAGAGCAACAGTTGGGATTTCTGGGTGTATCTGGCGAAAAAGGAGGTTATTTCTGGAGAAGAAAAGATTCGAGTAGTTCAGAAACTGGATGCAGTCACGCAAAAATTCCTTCAGGATGGCGGAACCGTTTTGCTTAACCTGAGAAAGGGAACGCTTTCGAAAGAAATGGGTGGCGATATTAAAATAGGTTTCTCCAGCATTTTCTGGAATACGGCCTGGACACAAGGGCAGCCTCCGCACACTTTAGGCGTGCTGGTTAACCCAAAGCATCCGGCGCTGGCCGAATTCCCCACCGAATACCACAGCAATTACCAGTGGTGGGATGCCATGAGCCATTCGGGCGCCATCGACCTGACCACTTTCCCTGCCAATATGAAACCTTTTGTCCGCGTGGTCGACGACTGGTTTACTAATCGTCCGCTCGCCCTGGTTTTCGAAGCCAAAGTGGGCAAAGGCAGAATCCTGGTTTCGGGAATCGACCTGACCACCGTTCTGGACAAGCGGCCCGAGGCGCAGCAGTTGCTGTTTAGCCTGAAAAAATACATGGCTGGCGCCAAGTTTAATCCTGCGGTTGAACTGGATGAGAATATTCTTAAAAAATTAACGGCAAATAAATGATTCCAATGAAGTCGATTTTGTTGAAAAGCATGGCGGCCTGTTCGCTTCTGCCGGCTATTGCGACCGGTGCAACGGCAAGCAAGGAAAAAGCAGGCAAGCCCAATATTATAGTTATCCTTTCAGACGATTTGGGCTATGGCGATCCGGCTTGTTACGGCGGAGCAAAACTGATAACTCCGAATATCGATAAACTTGCTGCCGAAGGCGTTCGTTTTACCAGCGGTTATGCGCCGGCTTCAACGTGTTCTCCCTCGCGATATGCCCTCCTGACCGGAGAATTTGCATGGCGGAAAAAAGTTGGGATTCTTCCGGCCAATGCACCAATTACGATTTCAGCCGAAACACTTACCCTTCCGGCGATGATGAAGCAGTGCGGGTATACAACCGGAATTACCGGCAAATGGCACCTCGGGCTGGGTGATGGAAATGTAGATTTTAACAAGCATATCAAACCATCTCCGAATGACATTGGATTCGATTATTCCTATGTCATTCCCGCTACCAACGATCGGGTCCCGTGTGTCTACGTCGAAAATGGAAATGTAGTCAACCTTGATCCGAGCGATCCGATTCAGGTGAATTACAATAAACCGGTTGGAAATTGGCCCACCGGAAAAGACCATCCTGAATTGCTGAAGTTGAACAGCCTGAGCGGGCACAATCAGACGATTGTTAACGGGATAGCCCGGATTGGTTACATGACCGGCGGCACCAGTGCTCTGTGGAAGGATGAAGAAATGGCCAATGTGATCACCGAAAAGGCTGTAACCTTTATTCAGGATAACTATCAAAGACCATTCTTTCTGTATTTCGCTTCACACAATATTCACGAGCCACGAGCCCCCGGAGATAAATTCAGGGGAAGCAGCGGGTGTGGTGTATACGGCGATGTTATTCAGGAGTTGGACTGGTC
>JAEUSS010000638.1 GCA_016788685.1 Prolixibacteraceae bacterium
AGCTTGTTTCTTCCGCTGGTAACGGGGTTGAAGATCAGAGCCTGAGTCCCGTTTTTCATGGTAACCGCATCGGTTCCCGAGTTGTTGTTGGGCAGGGATGTCGCAGTTACCGGCGACCAGGTTTGTCCGTTATCTTTTGACCAAGCCTGAACAACGTTTTTGTTTTTGCTGCGGCAAAGCACCTGTAACTTCCCGTTTTTATGAAACAGAACAGAAGGCTGAATGGCCTGGTAAGTCCCGTTGTCGACGCTGATTTTCTCCCAGTTGTTTAAGTCCTGATCCGAAGTTTCCAGATAGATGTTCCATTTATCTCTGGTCTCGAAGCTGGTCGGATAAAGTATTTTTCCGTCGGGCAACCTGACAGGCTTGTTTTTAATCGGGCCAAGTAATCCGTCCGGGATTTTGGTTGCTGCCGACCAGGTCTTGCCGTTGTCTTTGGATATTTTATAGAGCCCCCACCAGGTTCGCGGATCGGGCCCTACTTTGTAGTAGAGAACAATGTCGCCGTTGTCTTTCCGGAACAAAACAGGATTCCAGCAGGGGTATTGTTTCCCGTCTTCAATTCCGTCGGCAACCAGGGTCGTTTTACCCCAGCTTCCGTTTGAACAGGATGCCACATAAATGCAAACATCCGGGTTTTTCTCGGCCGTTCCGCCAAACCATGCCGCAAGCAAGCCATCGGTGGTTTCAACTATGGTAGAGGCATGGCAGCTGGGAAACTGAACATCGTCCGGCTGGTAAATATATTGGGAAGAAACAACGGCATTGGTTCCTTTAAACGGACCGGCTGCCAGGATGCTGCTCGAAATAAAAACGGTAAGGGTAAGGTGGATTAGTCTTTTCATAAAGGTTTCCGGTTTTGCAAGAACCCGGGCGATCAGGTCATGATCGCCGTCAGTTCTTCCATGTACTGTTCTATTTTTTTACGTTCTTCTTTTCCGTGCCGGCGAAGTGGCATGGCCATATAATCGCTGCAAATATCCATAACCGATAACGCACATTTAATTCCTTTGGCGATTCTTGAGGTATGTTTGCCAACGTTATAAATGGTGTTGTTTATCATCATTACTTTGTCGCGCAGGATGGCGATTTTCTCCATGTCCCTGTCGACTGACGCATTGTATAAATCTACGAATAATTTCGGGAAAACATTGGCACCGCCTGCAACAGCGCCGTGTCCGCCATTCAGGATGGTTTCAGGTAAAAACAATTCGGTTCCGGCTATCACGGCAAAATCCGGTGAGTCTTTGAATTCCTGAATCAGTGCGTAGAGGTAGGACATGTCTCCGGAACTGTCTTTAACTCCGATCGCTCCCAGTTCTTTCGCTTTCTTGATGGTTTCGATCGACATGTGCATTTTGGTGCAGCCAGGCATGTCGTACATCAGAAAAGGCAGGGGTAACCGGGGTACAATGTTTTCCAGGTATTCCCGCATCTCTTCCTGGGCAATGGGCATGTAGTAAGGCGGTGCGATGACCACCCCGTCCAGGCCCAGCTCAGCAGAATATCCGGCAATTTTGAGCGAACCATCCATCGATGTATCGGTTATCCCGACAACCACCGGAACCCGTCGTTTTACCAGTTCGCTGGTTCTTTTCAGCAGTTCTTTGCGAAGTTCGTAACTGAGACTGGTTGCTTCTCCGGTTGTTCCAAGCATAAATAAACCATGCACTCCTCCGGATAAAAGGTGTTCGATCAGGTTTTCGAGGCCTTTTACATCAAGCGTGTCGTTATCAGTCAGGGGAGTGATAACGGGAGGAATAATTCCTTTTAATGGCAGTTTCATGATTATGTAGAGTTTTTGTTTTAGGTTAAAATCTGTTTAATTTTTCACTCCGTTGAATTTGACAAGCTATCTTTTACAGCATTCAAACTCTTATACAAAGTAAGGTTATCAAGTTTTGTTTTGCTTCTACAATCTTGTTGTGTTTACATTGTTTTTTAACTCTTGTGTCGGAATAATAACTTATATTTGCCATTAACGGTTAAAAAAAAATAATATGGAAATAATCTACGAGAAGATTTTTGTATCCCACAAACATTCGTTTATTACGCGAAGATTGCAGATGGATCCCAATTCCCATAAGATTCATTCTCATATGAATTTTGAACTAAACTACATCACCTCCGGGTCGGGAAAAAGGATTGTCGGGAACAGCATTTCAAGTTATGCCGAAGGCGATCTGGTGCTTTTAGGCCCCAACATTCCGCATTGCTGGGAGGTGCTCGAAACCGGCGCCGAAACTCCTCCGGAATGCATCGTGACCCATTTTTACGAGAATATCATCAGTTCTGATTTCTTTAATATTCCGGAGCTGGAAGATGTGGTTGATTTGTTGAAAAATGCCGGTAACGGAATTTGGTTTAAAGGCAAAAAGACCGAAAAAGTAGGGCAAACCCTGAAAAAAATGGCAACGTTAAGCGGTATGGAGCGCTACATTGAGTTGCTGAAGGTATTCAACCTTCTGCTTCAGATTGAAGATCGTGAGATTCTTGCTCTTCCGTCGTCTCTTCCAAATTCCTACGATAAAGATCACGACCAGATTAATAAAATTTACGAATACGTTTTCAATAATATTCAGTCGGGAATAAAACTGAAGGAAGCCTCTGCATTGGTCTACATGGAACCCGGTTCGTTCTGCAGGTATTTCAAAAAGAAAACAAACCAGACGTTTATGGATTACGTCAAGAATGTGCGGATTGGCATCGCGGCCAAGTTGCTGTCCGAAACCGATAAGCAGATCACCCAGATCTGCTACGAATGCGGTTACAATAACCTGGCTAATTTTAACCACTATTTCAAGGTGATCATGAAAAAAACACCTTCCGAATACCGCAAGGATTTTCAGTAGCCGGATGTTCCGGAATGGTACGTTTGCTCCGGAAGAAGTTAATATTGTATAAGAATTGGCTAACAATTGATTCAAAAGATACTCCCTGCTTCAGTTACTTTGAAAGAACAATTGACGATATAATTCTTGCAAAACAGTATTTTATATGCTCCTGATATGAAAAGAACCGGGAAAAACTGGATTATGGCTGTGCTTGTCTGTCTTTGTTGCAGTGCGTTTTCGCAGGAAAAAATGTTGTGCCGGGGAAAATACTGGACCGAAGATGAAGCAAACCTGATTATGAAGCAGTGGGGAAAAGAGTGGAGTACTCTTGCCGATTGGGAAAAACGGGCCGAAACGATCCGGAAGGGCATTGCAGACGGGATGAAACTGGCGCAAATGCCGGCTGTTGCGAATAGCTTTAACCCGATCATTACAAATACCCGGACCATGACCGGGTATATCGTTGAGAATATTGCCATTGAGAGTTTTCCGGGCTTTTATATCACCGGAAATTTATACCGGCCAATTAACCCCGACCAAAAATGTGCTGCCGTTTTATGTCCGCACGGGCATTGGAAAGACGGGCGAATGGGGGCGGAGGTACAAACCCGGAGTGCAGTCCTTGCCCGCATGGGGGCTGTTGTTTTTGCCTACGATATGGTCGGATACGGTGATTCGAAACAAGTGACCCACGATATCCCGATTGCCTTGCTGCTTCAGACCTGGAACAGCAGACGCGTGTTGGATTATCTGCTTTCGCGCCCCGATGTTGATCCGGGACGTATTGGAATGACAGGTGCTTCAGGCGGAGGCACTCAAACTTTTATCCTGACAGCGATTGATAAACGGGTGAAAGTCTCCGTTCCGGTTGTGCAGGTTTCGGCTCACTTTTTTGGCGGTTGTGTCTGCGAAAGCGGTATGCCCGTCCACAGAAGTGCAAATCACCAGACTAATAATGCAGAAATTGCGGCGCTTTGTGCGCCCCGTCCGATGCTGCTGGTATCTGATGGCGGCGACTGGACCTGCAATACTCCGCGTGTTGAATACCCTTACATTCAGAAAGTATATGCACTTTACGACGCGGAGAACAGGATTGAAAATGTTCATTTGCCTGCCGACCGGCATGACTACGGGCCTTCGAAGCGTTTTCCGGTTTATAACTTCCTCGCGCGTCATTTAAAACTGAGTGCGGGCAATTTGCCGTACCTGTATGGTTTTGATGAAAGTTTCGTGCAAATAATCGCTGTTGATGAACTGAGGGTTTTTACGCCCGAAAATCCGGTGCCGAAGAATGCTCTTCAGGGTAACGAGGCTGTAATCAGTTACCTGAATATCCGTTAAAGACCTGTAACTTTTCTGAAAATCTGTTTTATGAAAACCATTTCCCGGATTAAAATATTGGCATTTTTGTTGTTGATAACCAGTGGCCTGTCGGCTAAAAAATATGACAAAGTAAGAATCGGGATGTGTACGGATGTTCATCTTCCGACGATGCACGATGCCGAATACCGAATTACAACTTTTATCAATGCGATGAAAGCCGAAAAGCCTGATTTTATTATCGAACTGGGTGATTTTGCAATTCCGGGAGAAAAATACGCACCGTTTTTTGACATTTGGAACTCGTTTCCGGGAGAAAAATATCATGTGATCGGAAATCATGAAATGGATGGCGGAACTTCCAAAGAAAAGGCTCTTGAGTACCGAAAAATGCCGATGCCGTACTATTCGTTCGATAAAAACGGATTTCACTTTATTGTGCTGGATGGCAACGATAAAAAAAATCCGGAAGAGAAACGTTATAACCAGTTTATTGGTCCGGAACAGATCGGCTGGCTGAAAGCTGATCTGGAGAAAGCGAATTATCCGGTGGTGATATTTTCACACCAGGG
>JAEUSS010000137.1 GCA_016788685.1 Prolixibacteraceae bacterium
AAAGGATGGTATTGTTTCGCCCAACCTGAAAACGGATGATATAAATCCCGACGACATTGAATCGATCAATGTGTTAAAAGGAGAATCAGCGGCCAGCAAATACGGCGACCAAGCAAAAAACGGAGTCGTGGAAATCACAACAAAAAAACAGGAAGCGGGCTTTATGATTGTTGAAGAAATGCCGCAATTTCCGGGCGGAATTGAGGCACTGCAACTGTTCGCTGCCAGAACAATGAAGTATCCGGTCATTGCCCTTGAAAACGGCATTCAGGGAAGAGTATTTGTAAAATTTGTGGTTGACAAAACCGGAAAGGTTACCAAAGCTAAAGTAGACCGCGGAGTTGATCCGTCGATCGACAAAGAAGCGGTGCGCATCGTGGAATCGATGCCCGCCTGGACGCCGGGAAAACAGCACGGACAGGCGGTTGATGTCGCCTACACTATACCAATCGATTTTAAACTTCCTGCCGAGAAAATAAGCAAGGAAAAATTACATTAATCAAACAAAAGTAAAGGCGGTCATCTTCCGACGATCGCCTTTACTTTTTACAAAAAAAAACGCAAACCTGTAAGCCGGGTTCTGTACTCTTCGACAAGCTCAGAGCCTCTATCATTTATCTAGCCAGCTTTTCACAAAGCTGATCGAGCAGCCTACCCCTCACGACTTCCGAAGAACCAAAACGGGCCGTTCTGTATTCCGGCGTACCGGAAAATCGTGATATATTTGGCTTTGCAACCCATCAGAGGTACGGCTGACGATGTTGCCACCGCCACCGGTGAGCTTTTACCTCACCTTTTCACCCGTTCCCGGCTAAGACGCATCAAAACCGGGTGGTCATTTTCTGTTACCTTACTGCAAGCTTTCACCCGCCTTCCTGTTAAGAAGCATGGTGCCCTGTGTTGCCCGGACTTTCCTCTCCCCGATTGCTCAGGCAGCGATAGAGCGGTCTGCGGTGCAAAGATCACAAAAATGTTGCGAGTTGCAAGCTACGGGTTGTCATTTCTCCCGTAACACATAACCCGAAACTCGTTACGCATTCCGCAAAATCACCATTGTAGCGCCGTATCCGTACTCCTTGAAGCTGGCATCCTGGAAATTGTATTTTTTATATTTGGTACTGAGTTCTTTGCGCAGTTCCTGCTTGAGTGTTCCGTTGCCAATACCGTGAATAAACACGATGCGGCGGGTTCCGTTGGCAATAGCAGTTTCCAGTTCGTTGCGGAAACGCCCCAGCTGAACTTCCAGCATTTCGTGGTTGCTCAGCCCCCGGGTGTCTTCAAGCAACTCGTGAATGTGCAGGTCGATCTCCACCAAATCGGGCGAAGCGCTGCGTTTTACCACAACTTTCGGTTCTTCCTTTTCGAGCACAACCTTACTGAGATCAGTTTCGGTAAGTTTAGCTACTTCAGTTTCCAGATCAGGTTCAAGCAGCGAAATCACCAAAGCATTCTGCGTAAAATACCTGGTTTTTTCGTAGCTGTTCTGACGGTAAAATTTCACCGGGTTCAACCGTAGATTTTTGATTACCGGACTTTCGAGAGCCGATGATTCTTCCCTGAAAAACAGCAATTGAAACTGGAAATCGGGCAATTCGTTCAAATCCATCCGCGTAAAACTCTCCAGATAACGTTTGCTGTTGGGATTCATTTTTCCGGACTCGACACTTCGGTAAATTTTGTTTTTCAGGTGACTGTAATTATAAAGCACAAAGTTATTGCTGTTGTTAACCAGGTAAACCTTCAGTTCACCATCCACCGGATTCGCTTCGTTCTGCGGCACAAAAGCAAAATAACAATCGGGAGTATCTTTTCCGGCCACATATTTAGGCTCGACTTTGGGTTGTTCCTTTTTTTCCACCGGTTCTTTCACCTTTTCATTCTCGCGGATCCGGGCATGCCGTTTCTCGGAGTTCATCGACAGCGCATCGTCAACAACCACCAATTCGCTGATCAGTGTCGGAACCTCAAATCCATCGTAATCCTCAACATTCACCATCGTTTTGCTGATGACTGATTTCACCACACCGCCTCCGACGGCATTCAGAAACCTAACTTTATCTCCTGCTTTTATCATCTTCTGAAAATTTTACACAAAACTAACACGAATTTTGACTGAACGCATTGTTTCTGTAATTTTGCCCGCCATAAATCTATGGAAAACACAAATAAACTACTCGAACAGGTAACTGGCATATCCATCGGCGATTATGCTTATGAATTGCCTGATGCCCGTATTGCCAGATATCCGTTGGCAGAACGCGATCAGTCGAAACTGCTGGTTTGGAAAAACGGAAATATTCAGGACACCCAATTCCGGAGCCTTCCGGAACATCTGCCCGCCAATAGTCTACTGATTTTCAACAACACCAAGGTAATCCGCGCCAGATTGCATTTTCAGAAAGAGACAGGTGCAAAAATTGAGATATTCTGCCTCGATCCGCATGAACCTGCTGATTACCAGATTGCCTTTCAGACCACCCAATCATGCGTGTGGAAATGTATGATCGGCAACCAGAAAAAATGGAAAGGCGAGCGCCTCAGGAAGACCATCCGGATTGATGAAACCGGGATTGAATTGTGTGCTGAACAGATTGATCAGGCAAACAAAAGTCTGATCAGGTTTAGCTGGAACAATCCGGATTTTGAGTTTTCAAGAATCATTGAGCAGGCCGGATCGTTGCCCATTCCGCCTTACCTGAACCGCGAAACCGAACAAAGCGACCTGGAACGCTACCAGACGGTATATTCCAAAATAAAGGGCTCGGTAGCCGCA
>JAEUSS010000181.1 GCA_016788685.1 Prolixibacteraceae bacterium
CGGACAGGAAGTTGTCAGCAGTGAATGGGTTGATGAAGTGATACATCGCATGGGAAGGCCTGAAGATTTTACCGATCAGGGAGAAGATACCGCAAGGGACAGCTCTCTGGTAAAAGGTGAAAAGCCCAAAAAACGGATGTATCGCGATGGTGAAAATCGGGTTTTGGGAGGTGTTTGTTCGGGTATGAGTGCCTATTTTAATATCGATCCGGTTTTTATTCGGATACTTTTTATCCTTTTGCTTTTTGTTGGGGCAGGGGTCTCGGCTATTGTTTACCTGGTCTTATGGATTGTGGTCCCTAAAGCCCGTACCACAGCTCAGCGGCTTGAAATGCGGGGCGAAGATGCGACGATCACGAACATACAGAAAACCATTCAGGAAGAGGTGAAAAGTGTAAAAGACAGTTTTTCGAAAATTGATCAGTCAGACTCGTTTAGAAAAGGTAAAGACATGGCTGGTCGGGCCGGCCAGGCTTCCGCCCGGTTTATCAAAGGTCTTGGAAAAGCTGTCAGTGCCGCTTTCGGCGGTTTGTTAATTCTGGTCGGGTTTGCCGGTTTTGTAAGCTTCATGGTTTCACTGGCAGTTGGTAATTCGGTTATTCACAGCACTTCACTCGGAATTTCACCGGAAGTAAGCTTTGCCAGCCTTTTAGGATTTGTGGTTAGCCCGACATTGGTTGGCGTATGTATTTTACTGGCAGTTTTAATCATCGGGATTCCGTTGCTGGCTATCTTTTTTGTTGGTACAAAGCTGGTTTTCAGATATAAGACAAACAACAGGCTCATCGGGCTCGCTGCCTTCGGTATTTGGCTGGTCGCTCTTATTCTGATGGTGGCACTGACCGCCGGGCAGATTAGTAATTTTAGTCAGCGGAGTACGGTTTCTTCCGGAAAAACAATCAGCGGTGCCGACAGTCAAACCTTATACATTGAGCTCGGGGTCACATCGGCAGATTCTGAGTCCAACGAAAAGACAGACTTTGATGATTTTACTTTAGTCCGGCGGAACGGCGAAAATGTACTGGCCGGAAATCCAAGTCTTCGGATTGAAGCAACTGACGCAGCTGATTTTTCGGTTGTTGTCAGAAAACAATCACGAGGGAGAAATGCTTCGGAGGTTCAGGAGAATCTGGGAAATATTCAGTATGATCTGAACAGCAAAGATTCAACTTTGGTATTAGCTCCGTATTTCACCATCGGTAATCAGGGAAAGTGGCGCAACCAGGAAGTTCTGGTCACCGTGAAGGTGCCAACCGGTAAGTCGGTTCATTTGGGCAAAAACCTTAATCGGTTACGTTTCCGGTTCGAAAATATCAACAACATCTGGAGTCCGGAAATGACCGGCAAAACCTGGGTGATGACTCCCGAAGGACTTTCGCTGAAACAGTAACAAGTCGCGGTGATTGATCTCAGTCTGAAATGGCATGAAAACAGAAACAATAAGATTCAGAAACAATTAAAACTTACAGTCATGAAACGATTAACACGCTCAAACGACAAATTAATTGCTGGCGTAGTCAGCGGAATCTCAAACTACGTGAATCCGGAACTTGATCCGGTTTTCCTGAGGCTGGTATTTGCTTTTCTGGCTTTCCACAATCCTTTGCTTATCCTTGTATACTTCGGAATGGCATTGATTATTCCGGCAGAAAAGGTCAGTTATACAGAATGACAGCATGTGCGGGGCTATATGAACGCAAGTCATTCGGGCAACAGTTCCGGATGACTTGTTTTTTTATGTTTTTCATTGTTGCATTGCCGTTTGTAATTTTGCATTTGTGGCTTTCTG
>JAEUSS010000649.1 GCA_016788685.1 Prolixibacteraceae bacterium
GTTAAACGCATTCATAAAAGTTAAGGCGCCGGCATCGGCAGCAGCTTTAAATGGCGGCAATACTACATTCCGGAGTGTGCTTTCGCTGATGTCAACCGTATTGTAATCGCGTCCGGCTTCTGCAAAACCGTATGCAGCAAAATGTTTCACGCAGGCGGCAATAGTATTACTGGCACTTAAGTCTTCTCCCTGAAAACCTTTGACACGGGCAGCTGCAAACAGCGATCCCAGATAAGGATCTTCGCCTGAACCTTCCATGAAACGTCCCCAACGCGCATCGCGGGCAATATCAACCATTGGTGCAAAAGTCCACTGAATACCTGAAGCTGCTGTTTCTACAGCCGCTACACGGGCAGTCTTTCGGGCCAGTTCGAGTTCCCAGCTTGCTGCTTCGGCCAGCGGAATCGGAAACATGGTTTGATATCCGTGAATAACATCATAACCAAAAATCATCGGAATCTTCAGGCGACTGTTTTCAACCGCTAATTTTTGAGCATTACGGGTTGCTTCCGCTCCCGTCACATTCAGTATCGAACCAACCATCCCGTTCTTAATCATATCGAGCATTTGCTGCTCACTGTTTCCCTGAGGTGCAGGCCCGGTCATCTCCCAACGACTGGTATACTGATTCAACTGTCCCATTTTTTCGTCCAGGGTCATTTTCGAAAGCAGTTCAGTAATTTTTGCTTCAATTACCGGATTCGGCTGTCTTTTTTGTCCGGCTGCAGACCCAAAAGAAAAGCATGTCAATCCAATAAAAATCAATAGTAATAATGGCTTTTGTTGCATAGTATAAATAGTATTAATTGGTACGCCAAACATATTGTCAAAAGTACGTATTTAATTAGGCACGTTTAGCGAATTCAGACCAACAGAAGGCTTCACCACGCAACAAAAACAGGATTAAAAATCTAGTAACCAGCAAACTAAATAATACACTGTGAAATTTTTGTGCAATTATTAGATGACATTTCCGGAGGAGCGGGGCAGAAATAATGACCTCCGGAATACCCGGAATCGGAATATTCAAGTCAAATATTAATGTTTTAGAGCATATTATTTAAGATTCAATTAACGCGTCCTGCGGCCAACAGCCGTATCTTTGCAGCGTTATCACACTAGATAAGTTAGGTTTGATTAGTTTTATTGGTTTAGTTAGTTTAGTTAGGTTTAGGAAAAGGATGGATTAGAGAATCTATCCTTTTTTCTTTTTCTGCAAAACCAGCATTAATTACCGATGACAGAAAACCCTTAATGGTTATCCGGATGACAGAAACATTGCACCAGGTGATCGATCACCATTCCGGTGGCCTGCATGTGGGCATAAACAACTGTTGAGCCTACAAACTTAAAACCTCTTCGCTTCAAGTCGTTGCTAACCACGTCTGACAATTCTGTTTTTGCGGGTATTTCTGCAAGGTTCTTCCACCGGTTAACAATGGGCTGATGATTTACGAACGACCAGATGTACCGATCAAAACTTCCGAACTCACCGACCACTTCCAAAAAGCGTTTTGCATTGTTTATACTTGCTTCAATTTTCATCCGGTTCCGGATGATGTCAGGATTTGACATCAGTTCATCAATTTTTTCGGGGCCAAAACGGGCTACCTTTCCAACATCGAAGCCCTCGTATGCTTTTCGGAATGCTTCGCGTTTGCGGAGAATGGTCATCCAGCTCAAGCCCGCCTGCATCCCTTCCAGAATCAGGAACTCGAACAATTTGGTATCATCGTGCAAAGGTCGTCCCCACTCTTCATCGTGATACTTAACCATCAACTCATCTTTTTGCTCCCATCCGCAGCTCGTTTTCATAACCTATAATTAACATGTTCGCTGTAATCATCAGGAATAATGACAATTAAATTATCCGGAAGATCCAGGCCTTGTAAATGTTTTCAAAAATTAATTAAAAAATCTAAAAGAAAGGCATTCGGGCTAAAATATTATTTTTGCTATGCCTAAATTGCACGTCAATGAAAAAACTGACATTCATCCTTCTAATCCTGGTTTCAAACCTGGGTTTTGGTCAATTGAACATCGATCACTACATCCGTGTCGGAGAAACACGAATCCAGATTGGAAATTACGTTGGCGCTATTGAGAACTTCAATATCGTTATCCGGTTTAAACCGCATTTACCCGAGCCGTATTATTTCAGAGGCATAGCCAAGCATCAGCTGGAAGATTTCAGGGGCGCCATAAAAGATTACGACAAAGCAATTGAAATTAAGCCCTATTACCCCGATGCCTTTATGTACCGCGGCCTGGCTTATCTGGAACTGAACGATTACCCTAAAGCTATCGCCGATTACAACCGGGCCATTGAGCTTGACCCGAATAATGCAACCATATACAACAACCGGGGAATCGCAAAAATATCGACCAAAGACATTGACGGAGCAATTGCTGATTACGACAAAGCGCTCGAAATAAATCCAAAATTCACGAACAGCTACATCAACCGAAGCAATGCCAGGATGATGAAAAACGATATCAGAGGAGCCATCAAAGACCTGAACCAAGCGATAATTATCCGTCCTCACTTTGCGAATGCCTATTTACTGAGAGGTTTGGCCCGGTTTGAGTTGAACGATTACGCATCGGCGCTGCGCGATTTCGACCAATGCCTCAAGCTTGACCCTAAAAATGCCTATGCATTCAATAACCGGGGAATTGTAAAACAAAAACTTGAAGATTTTAAAGGAGCAATTGTTGATTACAATCTGGCCCTGCAAATTGACCCAACTATGGCCAATGCCTATATGAACAGAGGGATTGCCAAAGAAATGCTGAAGTTGCCCGGAGCTGAAGAAGATTATTCTATTGCCGGCAGACTCGATCCTAAATTTGCAT
>JAEUSS010000352.1 GCA_016788685.1 Prolixibacteraceae bacterium
TAAACAGCAAACCTATTCAGCTCATTACAGAACAGGCGGTTAACGAGGCTTTGATTCTGCAAAATGCGGGTGTCGACGCTATTCTGGTTGAAAACATGCACGATGTTCCATACCTGAAAAAGAATGTCGGTCCTGAAATTATCGCCTGTATGACCGCCGTTTGTTTTGAACTGCGTAAAAACATTGACCTTCCCATCGGTATTCAGATTCTGGCAGCGGCAAACCACGAGGCGCTGGCTGTTGCGTTGGCTGCCAATCTCGATTTTATAAGAGCTGAGGGATTTGTTTTTGCACATCTGGCCGACGAAGGTTATCTGGAAAGTTGTGCAGGCAGCTTACTCAGGTTCCGAAAGATGATCGGAGCAGAACATGTCCTGATTTTTACTGATGTCCAAAAGAAACACTCCTCACATGCTCTGACTGCAGATCTTCAGCTGATGGATCATGTCGAAACGGCAACCTATTTCAGGAGCGACGGGATCGTAATTACCGGCAGTTCAACCGGGAAAGAAACGTTGATTGAAGACATGCGGACAGCAGCGCAATACACAGACCTGCCTGTTCTTGTTGGCTCCGGAATTACCGCTAAAAATGTTGAAAAATACTGGGATTTAGCCGATGCATTTATCGTCGGCTCGTGGTTTAAACATGAAGGGAACTGGAAAAACCCGGTTTCTGAAGAGCGGGTCTCGTCGTTTATGGATGTGATAAGGAGTCTGAGACCTCGCCGGTGAAAACATTGCCTCTTCTATCTTTCTGTCGGAACACATTTTATTCAATCATTCCATTTGGTATAAAAAAAATTGAGACGGCTTCAACAAGCCGCCTCAAAGCCATGAAAACAATTAAACAATGTTCAGAAAACAGAAAACTAGAAACAATTATATCGTTAGTATCTCGACATTTTTTTCATCGAGCATTTTATCAACTCTTTTGCTGAAGTCGTTGATCATATCCTGTACTTTTGCTTCAGCATCTTGTTCCATATCTTCAGAAAGACCGTCTTTTAACAGCTTCTTCAGATTATCGTTGGCATCTTTACGTGCACTACGCAAACTAACTTTTGCAGTTTCACCTTCCTTGTTCACGGTTTTCACCATTTCTTTCCGGCGCTGCTCTGTTGGTGCAGGTACGTTGATGCGAATGATTTCACCATTATTATCAGGATTAAATCCCAGATTTGAATTGATTATCGCCTTTTCAATGGGACGAATCATTGATTTTTCCCAAGGCTGAATAGCAATCGTTCTGGCATCAGGAGTATTGATATTTGATACTTGTGCGATTGGAACCATACTTCCGTAATATTCTACAACCACGGAGTCCAACATTCTTGTTGAAGCTTTTCCTGCACGTATATGGACCAATTCTTTGTCAAGATGGCCAATCGCCTGCTCCATTCTCTCCTTACAAATATCCAAAATCATTTGAACCTCTTCCTGCATATGAACTAACTCTTCTCGTTTATTAAAAGTGCTGGCAACAAATATAGAAAATAATAAAAGAAAACCGAAATTTATATCTTTAAAATTAGAAATTCTAATTTTTATTGATTAAACACGTAAGTACCAACACTTTGCCCTTCCATTACTTTTTTCAGATTTCCTTTAACATCCATGTTAAAAACAATGATTGGCAAATTATTTTCTTTACACATGGCTGTTGCCGTGAGATCCATCACTTTCAGATCACGTTGGTAGACCTCATCAAACGATATGCGTTCGAATCGGGTAGCTGTCGGGTCTTTCTCCGGATCAGCAGTATAAATCCCGTCTACACGGGTACCTTTTAGCATCACATCAGCCTCAATCTCAATCCCGCGCAGGGACGACCCGGTGTCAGTCGTAAAATAAGGATTCCCTGTTCCGGCCGAAAAAATAGCCACTTCACCTCTTTCTAACAGGTCAATCGCCTTGTCTTTCGAGTAAAATTCGCCGATTGGCTCCATACGGATCGCCGTTAAAACGCGGGATTTGCATCCGACACTCTGAAGGGCTGAATTCAAGGCCAAACTGTTGATCACGGTTGCCAGCATTCCCATTTGGTCTCCTTTCACCCGGTCAAATCCTTTTGTTGCCCCGTTTAGTCCCCTGAAGATATTACCTCCTCCTATAACAATTCCAATCTGAACACCAAGGTCGGCAATTTCTTTGATTTGCTCGGCGTAATCAGTCAGGCGTTGCTGGTCAATCCCGTATTGTTTTCCGCCCATAAGCGACTCACCGCTCAATTTAAGCAGAATGCGTTTAAATTTTAGCATCGTGTTAATTTTTGACAAAAGTATATTAAAAGTTTGAAAAGTGCAGAGGATTAGAAATCTGATTTGATTCTGTCCGCCCATAAAAAAAGGTATCCAGCTTTCTGAATACCTTTTGGGTAAATACATTAATCCATGTCAATGAATAGTCTTCACTCATTAGCTAACACTCGTCCTTCTGTTCACGATCTCCAGAGTGTCGTTCACCAGCGACAATTTTGTGATCTCCTGATCTTCCAGATGGATTTTAAAAAACCCTTCCAGATAAAATACAAAAAGCGCCCAGTCGACCTGATCGAAATTCAGATCTTCTTTGAAAGAAGCATCGAGTTTTATCCGGTCACGTCGAACACCTGTTTTTCTGAGAACCCTGTATAAGGTACGCTGAATCGTTCTGTTTTCCATAAATTTCTACTTTAAGTCCAAATCATTCTGTTCGAGAATAATCCGGATTGAACTGCGCAAAATTACGAAATAAAACATTCGAATAATTGAGCATTTGGGTCTAAAATGAAAATTAAGGCAGAAAACGACAATTCCCTCTTCTTCTCAGGCATATTCCTGACAGGAATATTGGATATGCAATTAATTATCAAACGATTATTAAACACAATCAGGTGATGAGAATTTAAAAAATGAGGTAACAATTATTTAATTTCAGGCTATTCGGGCAGCCTAAAATAAAGTCTCAGCCCATTCGCGTTTAAGCAAACTGAAAACTTCCAGATCAATATAAGAATGATTGTGCCGTTCTCCATTCCTTTCAATGCCTTCGAAAGTAAACCCAAGCCGTCGCGGAATAGCCGAACTCTTTTCGTTACCAACCCCGCACCTGATCTGTATCCGGTTCATTTCCATATTCCTGAACGCCAGATTAATCATTTTTCGGGTGGCTGCGGTTGCAATTCCTTTTCCGGTCATCTTTTCGATCAGCCAATACCCGATTTCGATTTTATCGTTGACCCGGTCAATGTCTTTAAACCCGATCAGGCCGGCAAATTCATATTTATACCACACCACATATACTTCGTCACGTTTTTGAGAAGGCTTTTCCAGAATTGACCGGACGAATCGCTCGGTGTCCGCAATCTTGATGGTAAAATCGACAAAAGGCAACCACTTCCGGAGAAATTTCCGATTTTGATCAATTGCATTAAAAATGTCTTCGACATGAGAGAGATTCAATCTTTCCAAAAACTGATGATCATCGATAATTAGTTTCTCCATAACATAAGAAGCAAACAAGAAAATGAAATTACATCGTTATTTGAAGCCAAAATACAATAAATACGCGGATTTTTGATCAGATTTTGATTTGATTATCTTTGTTTCCGTCCCAAAAGCAAATAATCTGCTTAACGAAATTAAAAAAAGCAAAGAGATGAAAAGAATAACTTTAGTGTTACTGTTTGCCGCTTTACTGGTAAACATGTCGTGCGGATTTTCGGGAGAGAAGGAGACGAAGAGATTCCAGATCGAAACCGAGTATGGAACCATGAGAATCAAACTTTATGATGAAACTCCGATCCACCGTGACAATTTTACGAAGTTGGTCAATGAAGGATTTTACACCGATTTACTCTTCCATCGCGTCATTCAGGGCTTTATGATTCAGGGAGGCGATCCGGATTCGAAAAATGCAGAACCGGGCAAACAGCTTGGCGGCGGTGATCTGGGCTATACCATTCCGGCTGAAATCAACCCTAATTTTTTTCATCGCAGGGGCGTTTTGGCTGCAGCGCGAATGGGTGATCAGATTAACCCCGAAAAACGTTCATCGGCTTCACAGTTCTATATTCTTCAGGGAAAAATCTTCAGAAACGGTGAGCTGGATACCCTTCAGAGCCAACTCGAAGAAACGCGGAAACAAAACATGCTGCAGGCAAAAATAAGAGCCATTGAACCGGAACTGAATAAACTTGGAGCTGAAGGAAAACAAGACGAAATGATGGCCCGCTACGAAGCGTTAAAGAACGAAGTTGCCGCTGAAGCCGGGAAGTTGCCTCCCATCAGATTCACCGAAGAACAGCGAAAAGCTTACACCACTGTTGGCGGATATCCCTCGCTGGATAATAACTATACCATTTTTGGCGAAATAACTGAAGGACTTGATGTGATTGATAAGATTGCGGCGCAGGAAGTTGACCCGTTTAACCGGCCGCAAAAAGATATCAAATTCAAGATTACAACCCTCAAATAAAAAGTATTACCCCGAGATGAAACGAATTTTCCTGATCGGCTTTCTCATTTTTTCCGCATTCCAGCTGGCGGCCCAAAACCGCATTGTACAGATTTCGACCAACCTCGGAAGTATGAAATTCAGCCTGTACAATGAAACGCCAAAACACCGCGATGCATTTATTCAGCTGGCTAAAGAAGGTTATTACGACCAAACCCTTTTTTACCGGGTCATTCAGGATTTTCTGATTCAGGGTGGCTCGCGCTCGTCGCGCAATGCTGCTCCCGGAAAACGGATCGGTTACGGCGATCCGGACAAAACGGTTGATGACGAAATCAGGGCGCAGTTTTTCCATCAGAAAGGAGCTCTCTGCGCACCGCGTCGGCCCGATGAAGTGAACCCGTTTAAACAGTCGGATATTTCGCAGTTCTTTATTATTAAAGGTAAAGTTTATTCCGAAGGAGAACTCGATACATTGGAAATTGCCGTAAACCGACCCATTCAGAAAAAAATAAATGCCAGGTACCTTACCCCTGAAATCAGGGAAAAGCTAAAAAAACTAAAAGCCGAGAAAAAAGTCGAAGAGTTCAGGGCAATCGCCGATGAGGTCAAACGTCAGATTGACACCGATTTTTCGATGCACCCCGGGAAGCTGATTTTCAGCAAAGAACAGCGAAAAGCCTATACAACCGTTGGCGGTTATCCCGACCTGGACGGGAAGTACACCATTTTTGGTCAATGCATTTCAGGAATGGATGTGATTGACAAAATCGCTGCCCTGAAAACCGACGAAAACAACCGCCCGTTTTCCGATGTAAAAATTACCGTAACCGTAATCGAATAACCATGATACGTCAATTACTTTTAGCCGGACTGACCGGATTGTTGCTGGTTAGTTGCGGTGCTCCGGAAAAAAAGAGCAGTCCGAACAGCGCCACGGAAAAAAGCGCCACCGCCGAGGTGCAGCAGCCTGCCGGATTTAAAGATTTAGTTCCGTCGACCTTTAAAATTGATACCTACGAAAACAACCGGATTCTGGAAAGCGGGATGGGATTTTTCGTTTCCGCAGATGTGGCGGTCACCCGACTGTCGTTTTTCGAGTCGGCCAACCGCGCCGTAATTACCCCGTTTGATGAGTCACAAAGCTACGAAGTGACCGGATTTGCAGCCGTCGACCGAATAAATGATCTGATTTTGCTGAAGATTGACGGCCTGAAGAAAACACCGGTTACACTGGCCGAAACCATTCTGAGCAACAACGAGAAAACTACCTTTTTCGATAAACCTCAGGGAAATACCGTTCCGCTGCACGAAGGAAAAGTATTGAGCTACGCCAGCGCTTTGGGAAGCAAACTCTACCGGGTCACCAACCAAATGCGGTCGAAAAGCGCCGGAAGCCCGATGTTCAGCACATCCATGCAATGTGTCGGACTGGCATTTATGCAGGTAGCCGATTACGAATCGCAAACCTTTGTTACTCCTTCGGTTTTTATTTCTGAACTGATTAAAAAGGCCGGCGTTCCGCAACCGCTGTCGCAACTTCAGCAACAGGCAACCGGCCAGGAAAGTGTAAGCAACAGCAAGGTAAAAGGCCTGGTTATTGAAACTGATCAGGGAAACATCCGCATAAAATTGTATAACTCAACGCCCCAATACCGCGATAATTTTATCAAGCTGGTTCGCGAAAATTATTACGACGGGCTGCTCATTCACCGGGTTATCAAAGGATTCGGGATCCAGAGCGGCGCCGCCGATACCCGTTATGCCACAGCAACCGATGTGGTGGGTTGGAAAGGCCCCGGTTATACCTTGCCGGCACACATCGTTCCGGGCCTGTACCACCGGCGGGGTGTAATCGGCTCTCCGCGGAAGCCTGAGCGAGAAAACATGCGGAAGCGTTCCGACGGATCTCAGTATTACATCGTTACCGGACGCACATACAGTGATCAGGAACTGAATGGTCTGGAGAAAGAACTGAACCACACTTTCACTCCGGAACAGCGAAACACCTACAAAACCATCGGCGGATCGCCTCATCTTGACGGAACTTATACCATTTTCGGCGAAGTAACCGAAGGCCTTGAAATTGCCGACCGGATTGCCGAAGTTGAGGTTGACAGCGACTTCAGGCCCAAAAAAGACCTTAGGGTTAAAAAAATCAGGATTCTGGAATAATTGGTTCACATTAAAACCTGAATCATTATCTTTGCCCGTCAATTCAATAACATGAACCCGATGTTAGATAAAATCAAGGCGCTAAAGGAAGAAATTGAAAAGATTTCAGTTTCAGCGAAAGAAGATGTTGAAGAATTACGCATCAAATATATCAGTAAAAAAGGGCTGGTTGGCCAGCTTTTTAACGAATTCAAGGATGTTCCGGCCGATCTGAAAAAAGAAGTCGGGCAAGCCATCAACGACCTGAAAGACTTTGCTGTAAACAGAATTAACGAGCTTAAAGACAACTTTGAAGCTGCCGGTCAGGAACAATCAGGCACCGACCTGACCATGCCGGGTGACCCCATCCGTTTGGGCAGCCGCCACCCGCTTTCGGTTGTCAAAAACGAAATAATCGATATTTTCACCCGTCTGGGCTTTACAATTGCTGAAGGGCCTGAGATTGAAGACGACTGGCACGTGTTCTCGGCGCTTAATTTCCCGCCCGAGCATCCGGCACGCGACATGCAGGACACCTTCTTCATCGAAAAAAATCCGGACGTACTGTTGCGTACTCACACCTCAAGCGTACAGGTTCGGGTGATGGAAAAAACACAGCCGCCCATCCGCGCCATTTTCCCCGGACGCGTTTTCCGGAACGAAGCCATTTCGGCCCGCTCGCACTGCATTTTCCACCAGATTGAAGGATTGTATGTCGATGAAAACGTATCGTTTGCCGACCTGAAACAAACCTTGCTGTATTTCGCCCGCGAATTTTTCGGCGAAAAATCGCAGATTCGCCTGCGCCCGTCGTACTTCCCGTTCACCGAACCATCGGCCGAAATGGACGTGAGTTGCTCGATTTGCGGCGGCGAGGGCTGCAACGTATGTAAATACACCGGCTGGCTCGAAATACTGGGTTGCGGAATGGTTGACCCGAATGTTCTGGAGTCCTGCAACATCGACAGTAAAAAATACACCGGTTTTGCCTTCGGAATGGGTATCGAACGCATCACCATGCTGAAATACGGGATCAAAGACATCCGCCATTTCTTCGAAAACGACGTGCGTTTCCTGAAGCAGTTTGAATCTGCCAATTAAGAAGCCGCTCCTTGTCGTTCGGTCATCATAAAAAAAATCCCGGCTCCGGAAAGAGTCGGGATTTTTTGTTCTGCAATTCCGGAACGTCCGCGTGAAGGATTTGCCTCAGCACAACGCTCCGGCCCCTGCTTCGGGCGAATGATTTTTCCGGCGCCGGAAAGACTACAAGTCTATCTCTTCACTGTCTTTCAACAGATGCTTGCCTTCGCGGTATTGATGCAAGGCCACCTGTAATTTCTTCTTGTCCGACTTAACCGGAACAATGGTGACGAAGTCCATCTTCAGCACGTCCTGGTCAATCGCCGCATTCTTGTCGCGGGTTTTCTGATCTTCCCAGGTACCGGAATTGGCATAGATACATGGTTTCCCATCGAGGTTCGTGTATGATTTAATCATCGGTTCGTGTGTATGCCCGAAAACCACAATACGTGCATTGCTGAGGGGATTGGAGAAGTACTGCACCTGTGACTGTTCATCGATAAATTCAGTATCCAGACTGCCAGCGATCGCTTTGTTGATCTCCGTCATGACCATCACATTGTTGTACTTTTCACGCTCATTCCAGTTGGTTTGAGTAAACAATCCGTTATACAGATTCATCTGTATGCTGCCGTCAGCAGCGCTGTTGTGAGGCAAAATATCATTGATGGCGTAGGTTTTTGTGTAACCTCCCACGTTGGTTTTAATAATCGGGTCGCTAAAATTATCTTTCACGTAAATGACTTTTTCTATTACCTTTTTCCACAGGTTATAGTAGATATACTTGCTGTTTTGTTCGGCATCGCCGGCAGCGTTTAGGGTCACGGCGGGCACTTTTGTTGCGGCTTCAGGTGTGGTAGGGTCGGTAAACGAGTTGGCTGCGATGCGGGCGAAGAAATAGCCCGGAGGCATAGTAGCTCCGGGAGCTTCGGCCTCATTGGCATTCGGAGTCATCGCACAGAAAAAATCATACCGGTGTCCGTGTTCGATGGCAATCTGCGGATAACCGTCAGGATAATAGGTGCCGATGCCAAACTTACCACCGGTATCACGTGCCTGATTTATGCCCGGCATGGCCAGGTCAACATTCTCCGGAGTGAAGCCCATGTCGTGATTGCCGGGTACATAGGTGACTTTTATCTTCCCATCCTTGATGATACCGTTCAGCACATTGAAGATAGCCTGATTGGCAACTACGGTTTTTCTGACAAAACTAGCCTGCGACTTGCCTTCGTATGTTTCTGTCCGTGTCGGGATGTACCACTCATCAAACATATCGCCCCCGATAACCAGTTCCCTGACCGTACCCGATGACCGCACTTCGTCGAGAAACTGCTCCAGCCTTTTCAGGTGCTTCACGTTCTCGGAATACGACAAGTCGTTGCCCAGATGCAGATCGCTGATCACAACAATCTTATCCCGCTCGTTGTTGCTGCTCGCACTCATCATGTCAAACGGGTTGGGAACCATATCCTCATCGTCGTTCGAGTTGCACGATACAAACATAAAGACCGATGCAACCAATAAAAGTAAAAGATTTGTTCTTTTCATCATACCATACATATTAGTGATTTTTGCTTTCCCGTTGTCGTATTCAATAGCTCAGGATCAGAAATTAGCTGATTGAACGGTGTCAGCGGGCAGTACAAAAGTAATTTATGTTCCACAAAAGCGTGTTTCATAATCACAAAACCGATGTATCATAAATACAATATATGCTGATTAGCCGCCCGGAATAAGCCCCGATTGCCATATTGTTTGTTAAATTTGTCGCTATTATGCAAAGTCTATATTTAGCTACGACGTTTGCAGCGGCAGTTACCTGTCTGCTCACCTCTCTGCTGATTTTTGCCCGCAGAAAGAGTGGAGAACGTTCGCGCATCATACTGGCATGGATTGTCCTGTTTTCTGTGGCCAACTATATCCCGCGGTTTGTCGCGTTATCCCGGGGCGAGGAGCCCAGGCCGGTAATCTCTGTACCTCTGCTGCTGGTCGCCCTTTTTATGGTGATTTCTTACATCATGTACCCCATCGAAGTCATCTCGCCGGGCTATCTCAATTTCCGGCGCATCCTCAAACTTTACAGTCCGTGGCTGGTGCTTGCCGGTATTTACGCTCTTTTGCTGCAGCTTGGAGTAACTTTTCTCCCCTACCATTCGTTGCTTGACATGCTGCCCCGGATTGCCGAACTCCAGGTGTGGTTCCGGCTTCTGCTTTCGTTGCTGATTTTTGCCCCGATACTGTTCATATTTACCATTCCTTACACGCGGCCTTACAACAACACCAATAAAACATGGATACTGAAATACACCCTCTGCTTCACGGTCAACACCCTGGCTTATGTAACTTTACTGATATCCGATTTGCTGGTGATTAAAATCCTGTATTATTATGTGAGTGTGGGCTGCAGCATTTACATCGCTTATATGGAGCTGTTTGTCCGGCTGATAGAACGACATCCGGAGCAGGTGTGCAAACCACATGCAATAAATCCTGAAGTGGCAAACGATGCAGAAATTCTTCCGGAGGAGCTGAACCCCTTGTGCGAAAAGATTATTCAGCACATGAACCGCACCTCCGATTACCGCGACCCCGACCTTTCGCTGAACAGGCTGGCCGATACGCTTTGCACCAACCGAACCACCCTGTCGAACGCTTTGCACGAACTGGGATATGCCAGTTTTAGCAACTACATCAATACGTTGCGCATCGAAGACTTTATCCGGCGCATCCGGGAACAGGAATCTGCCAACTACCAGGATGCCTTCTACGATGTCGGTTTCCGCTCAAGGGCTACTGCACTCCGGAATTTTAAACAACACACCGGAAAAACACCATCGGAATATTTTCAACAGGCTTCCCTGAACGAATGAAGTAGAATTGTATCATCCTATAAAAGAGATCAGTGTCTTTTGCTGGTTGTTTTGTCTGTCAGAAATGAACCCCGACCATTTTCCTGACATCAGGAAAGTGGTTTTCTATTAATTCTCCGGCACTACAACATACCCCGGCTACCGCGCGATTACACCGCATGGTTTTCCGAATAAATATTTGCCGAAACCTAAAAATATGGAATAGGCCTATAGTTGACCAAGCAAAAGGATTTGCGCGTGAGTGGGTTACTTTTTTAAAAGTCGTTTCGGCTGAAAGCCGCGCCCGGAAACCCGAAGGAACAAGCCCCGGGCAACAAACGTTCCGACCGATCTGTTTTTTTATAACTTTGAATGGTTCAATATCGCATAAACCTAAACCGCAAGCCAAATCATGAAAACGAAAACCATTCCCGGGATCTTCTTTTTGCTTTTCTCCGCTTTGTTTTTGTTTCAGGCAGCAACAGCACAAAAGCCTGTTCGGCTGGCCATTGCCGGAATGACCCACGGCCACATTTCTTTCATCCTTGGCCGCCCCGATAAAGGCGACTTTCAGCTGGTGGGCGCTTTCGACAGCAACCGCGAACTGGCCCAAAAGCTATCGGAAAAGTATAAGTTTCCGGCCGGACTGATTTATACCGATTTAGCCCGAATGCTCGACGAGGTAAAGCCCGAAGCAGTGGTAGCCTTCGGCTCGGTGTACGACCACCTGGCCGTTGTTGAGGCCTGTGCCCCGCGCGGCATCCATGTGATGGTCGAAAAACCGCTGGCCGTCAGCGGGCAACATGCCCGGCGAATGGCCGAACTCGCCCGAAAACACCACATCCACCTGCTTACCGACTACGAAACGTCGTGGTACCCCACCACCGCGCAGGCGTTCAGGCTGGTGCACAACGATAATTTTGCAGGCACACTCCGGAAAGTGGTGATCCACGACGGGCACCAGGGGCCGAAAGAAATCGGCTGCGACCAGGTTTTCCTCGACTGGCTCACCGACCCGGTACTGAACGGAGGAGGCGCCATCGTTGATTTTGGCTGCTACGGCGCCAACCTGATGACTGCCCTGACCCGGGGCGAAAAACCCGTTTCGGTGACCGCCGTTACCCGGCAGTTTAAACCCGAAATTTACCCCAAAGTAGACGACGAAGCCACCATCATTGTCACTTACCCCGGCTCACAATGCATCATTCAGGCCTCGTGGAACTGGCCGTTCAGCCGGAAAGACATGGAAATCTACGGCAGTACCGGCAGCATCATTACGGTTGACAAAAACCTTATGCGCATCCGGGGAAAAGGAATGCCCGCCGAAATAACCCGACAGGTAAGCGCGGCCGACGTGGCGGTTTACGAAGACCCGTTCAGCTATTTCTCGGATGTGCTGAACGGCAAAATTACCGTGCCCGCATACAGCCTTTATTCGCTCGAAAACAATGTTCAGGTTGTCGAAATTCTGGATGCCGCCCGCCAATCGGCACAAACCGGGAAAACCGTTTTCCTGAATGCTCACGATGAAACCAACTAAAAATAAATAAGCATGAAAATGATTCCTTTCCTCCGCAAATCCGGATTTTTGTTTCTGCTTTGGGGAGTTGCAGCCGGCGCTTCGGCGCAGAAACAGCCGGTCGACTATGTCAATCCGTACATCGGAAACATCAGCCACCTGCTGGTTCCCACTTTCCCGACCATCCACCTGCCCAACAGTATCCTTCGGGTTTATCCCGAACGGGGCGACTACACCGGCGATGTGCTCAAAGGGTTGCCCCTGGTGGTAACCAGCCACCGCGGAAGTTCGGCCTTTAACCTGAGCCCCTTTCAGGGCAACGAAAAAGACCTGAAACCGGTTGTATCGTACAGCTACGATCAGGAAAAGCTGACACCCTATTCGTATTCGGTTTTCCTGGATGAGCAGCAAACCGGAATCCGCTTTGCCCCTTCGCACCAGTCGGCCATGTACGAAATCGAATTCAAGGCCGACAGCCCGGCCTACCTGGTCCTGAACTCGCGTAACGGCGCCTTGAAATGGGACGGCCAGGCCGTCTCCGGATTCCAGCAACTGGAAAACAACACCCGTGTTTATCTATTCCTGAAACCGGAACAAGCGCCGGAAAACATTTCGGTTTTAACGCCCTCCGGATTAACCAGCGGCCGGGAAGCTTCAGGAAAAAATGCCTGTGTGGTGCTCGGCTACAGCAAAAAAATGAAGTCAATCCGGCTGCGCTACGGCATTTCGTTTATCGACGAGGCCCAGGCCCGCAAAAATATGGAACGCGAAGTCGGCAATACCAGCCTGGAAGCCTTGCAGGAAAAAGGCCGGAAAATATGGAACGAGTCGTTGGGAAAAATTACGGTCAGCGGTGCCACCGATACCGAGAAAACAATTTTCTACACTTCGCTGTACCGCACCTGCGAGCGCCCGGTCTGCATCTCAGAAGAAGGCCGCTATTTCAGTTCGTTCGACGGCACAGTGCACAACGACAACGGCACGCCGTTTTTTACCGACGACTGGATCTGGGATTCGTACCGGGCCCATCATCCGCTGCGTATTTTGCTTGACCCGAAAACCGAGGAAAACATCCTGCACTCGTTTGTCGAAATGTCGGGCCAGATGGAACACAACTGGTGGCCAACGTTTCCTGAAATTACAGGCGACAGTCGCCGCATGAACTCCAATCACGGCGTGGCTTCGGTTATTGACGCCTACCGCAAAGGCATTCGCGGCTTCGATCCGGAAAAAGCTTTTGCTGCCTGCAAAGGAGCCATCACCGAAAAGACCCTCGCGCCGTGGTCGGGCAAACCAGCCGGCAAACTCGATCAGTTTTACAAAGATCACGGGTACATTCCGGCGCTGAAAGAGGGCGAAAAGGAAACCAACCCGGAAGTACACGCCTTTGAAAAACGCCAGCCGGTGGCAGTCACCCTCGGAACGGCCTACGACGAATGGTGTTTATCCCAACTGGCCAAAGAGCTCGGAAAAACGGACGACTACAAGCATTTCCTGAAACAATCGTACAACTACCGCCATCTGTTCAACCCCGAAACCGATTTCTTTCACCCCAAAGACAGCGACGGAAAATTTATCGAACCGTTTGATTATGTCTTTTCCGGAGGAATGGGAGCCCGTGACTATTACGACGAAAACAACGGCTGGACCTATCGCTGGGACGTTCAGCACAACGTGGGCGACCTGATCAGCCTGACGGGCGGGCGCGAAAAATTCGTCGCCGGGCTGGACCAAATGTTTGCGGCTCCTCTGGGAAAAAGCAAATTCAGTTTTTATGCTCAGCTTCCCGACCAGACCGGAAACGTGGGGCAGTTTTCGATGGCCAACGAACCGTCGTTGCACATCCCGTATTTGTACAACTATGCCGGGCAACCCTGGAAAACGCAGAAACGCATCCGCGCCTTGCTCAACCAGTGGTTCCGCAACGACCTGATGGGTGTCCCCGGCGATGAAGATGGCGGCGGACTGACATCGTTCGTGGTATTTTCGTACATGGGTTTCTACCCGGTAACTCCCGGAATGCCGGTGTATAACATTGGCAGCCCCATGTTCGGTAAGGTCAGGATAGATCTGGGCAACGGCAAATTCTTCGAACTGGAAGCGGTTAATAACTCAGCGGAGAACAAATACATCCAATCGGCCACGCTGAACGGCAAGGTTTGGAACAAACCCTGGTTCACGCATGCCGACCTCATCTCGGGAGGAAAGCTGGTACTGCAAATGGGCCCCAAAGCAAACCGTAACTGGGGAAGCGATGTAAACGATGCGCCTCCTTCAGCAGAGCAACTAAATTAATCTGAAATATCTTTGTGTAATGTCTGTACCCGCCGAAACTAAACATTTCGGCGGGTGCCGGCGTTGCATTACCATTCACCACTAAATAAATTCTAATCAAACACGTTATTTTATGAGTAAGCTTCTTTTAATGACCTGCCTGATCGCACTGCTTTCAGGCGCAAATGGTTTTGCCCAAAAGCATGAGCTAAAATTTAATTCCGACAAAAAATTTAAAATCGTACAATTCACCGATGTTCATTTTAAGCCCGACGTTCCCGAATCGGAAGCGGCCTTAACAGCAATCAACAAAGTACTGGACAGCGAAAAACCGGATTTGGTAGTACTTACCGGCGATATTGTTACCGGGAGCCCGGCACAGCGCGGCTGGGAAACAGTTACGAACCTGATCATTCAGCGCCGGATACCGTTTGCTGCTGTTCTGGGGAACCACGATGATGAACAGGATATGACCCGCGACCAACTGGGCGAAATGATTGAAAAAATGCCGTACAGCCTGATGGTCGGAAAGACCAAAAACATTTCGGGAAACGGAAACTATATCCTTGAAATTAAGGCATCGGAAGGAAAACAAACTTCGGAAATCCTGTATTTTATGGATTCGAATGCCTATTCGAAAATCAAAGGTGTGGGTACCTACAACTGGTTTCAGGCCGACCAGATAGAATGGTACCGCAACCAAAGTGAAAAACAAAAAAAGAAGAATAACGGAGAAACGCTTCCGGCACTGGCTTTCTTCCATATTCCGCTGCCCGAATACAATCAGGCCTACCGGAACCAGAAAAACCCGGCCATTGGCGTACGCCTCGAAAATGAAGCTTCGCCAACGCTCAACTCCGGGATGTTTGCTGCCATGCTCGAAAGCGGTGATGTTACCGCAACATTTGTCGGTCACGATCACGTCAACGACTATGTTTCATACCTGTATGGTATTGGCCTTTGCTACGGCCGTTTTACCGGGGGCAAAACCACCTACGGCGATTTGCCCAACGGCGGACGCGTCATCGAGCTGACCGAAGGACAACGGGCATTTAAAACATGGATCCGGACCTACCAGGACGAAGTGCTTTTACCCGTCAGTTTTCCGGAGGACCTCCTTCCGAAGAAATAACCAAACAGGCTGCTCCGAATCAACTGAGCAGCCTGTTTTGCTTCTGTACCTCACCCTTTCAGGCATGAAAGACCAGTATCGGGGTTTGCGTATGCAACATCAGCTTGCGGGCTACACTGGGATTAAAGAAACGGGTCAGCAAATTGCGCCGGTGCGTGGTGAGCGCCAGAACATTGATCTGATTTTCCTGGATAAACTTATCAATAGCTTCGGGCAGATTGGAGTTTTGAATCAGGCGGCAATCAAACGCGGCATACGGATATTTTTCAACCAGGGCTTCCTTCATCCCTTCGAGCATGGCCTCATCCAGTTCCCCGTCGTTTCCTTTGTTGACATGCAAACAAATAACCTTGCATTCAAACGGTTTCACCAGGTTGATTAATTTATCCATCGCAATGAAATCATGAGCTTCGAAATTGGTGGCGTAAACAACCGTTTTGAAATTCTTCAGCCAATCATCGGGTGTATTCTCCGGAATAGCCAATACCGGGACTTTGGTATTGAAGATCACCCCTGCCGTAGTTGACCCGATCAGGTCGCCTGCCCGCGCATCGCCTCCGCGAATACCCATCACAACCATTTTGGGCGGATGAATCTGAATATAGGAAAGAATATCATCATCGGCTTCACCGATTTTGACGATGTACTCAGGTTTCATTTTTTTCCAGCGGTCAGCGTCAATCAGGGCTGTTACCTTAGTTAAAAATTCCTCGAATTTCTGACTGGTCATTTTTTCGGTCATTTCGTAATTCAGGAACAGGGCCGAATCGTAAACAATCACATCCGAATACGGAATGGTTAAAAACTCCGGACGCGGGGTAGAATGGTAAAGCACCATTTTCGCTCCCAATTTTTCGGCAATATCAAAACCGATCAAAACTGCTTTCAACGAATAAATTGAAAAATCAATCGGGACCAAAATATAATTCTCACGTTTCGATTGGTCGCTGGTTACCTTGCCCAGCATCTTCTCCAGAATAGGGAATGCCCGCTTGGCATCCTTCTCCCGGATACGTATCTTGACTCCGGTGTCCATCGCACCTTGCAAAAAATCGACACTTTCAAGAACACAGTCAATACCTTCCGATTCGAGCAACGACCGAAGAATCTCCGCCTTCGGATAAGGTAATGATGCCAGGGTTGTGAGTCTTTCGTCCATGATAGTCGTTTTTTTTGGTTAGTCTTTCAATGACTGATTCGAAAAATCAGCGTTCAGGGTTACTAAAAAGGCAGAGTTTTTATGTTTTTTTATTGGCAATCGCCTCATGCTCCGGCTGCTGAATTTCAATGACAGGCAAAATCTCCGTGAAAACCCGAACTTCAGTACAGAAACAACACCTGAAAAGCAACAAAAAAGCCTGCTCTTCCGAACAGGCTCTCCAAACCAACCTATAACCATTGAACCCAAAAAAAACTATTTCCGGACAAAAACCTGGTACCCCCATGGGGCAAGTCTGATTGTCGAACCCTTTTCCAATGTCTTTGTTTCTCCTGAAAAATATTCCTGATAATCGCCTGCCTGCGGCAATTCAATAGTTGCGTCAACCGGTTGAGCCGACAAATTGAAAACCGCCAGAACCTGATTTTTATCCTTCCCACGGGTGAAGGCAAGCACCTGCTGCGGAGCCGATGTTTCAGCAAAAACCATCGGTTCGCCAGCCGCACCATTCCACAATGCAGCATTGTTTTTCTTCAGGCTGATGAGCGATTGATAAAATTTCTGCATTCCGAGGTTGTTCCAGCTGATGGTATCTTTTTCGAAGAACAATAACCGTTTGTTCAGGCCGGCTTCCTGACCGCTGTAAAGCAACGGAATACCCTCAATGGTAAATGTCAGCGCAGCAAAAGTTTTCACAGCCTCGCCCATCCGTTCGTATTCGGTGCCTTGCCAGCTATTTTCATCGTGGTTGGTAATAAACTGCATCGGGAAAGCTCCCGGAGCATATTTATTAACCGAATCGGTATAATACTTCTGAATGTCGGCGGCCGTTTTTTTGCCCTGCGCCACTTCGTTCAGGATGTGATGCAATTTCCAGGCATAGTTCGATTCGAATGCTTTTTCGAGCAGGCCGGGATGGTCTTCGTCTTCGGCCAGCATATAAACCGGCTTAATCGAATCGAGCGAAGCTGTTGCTGCTTCCCAGAAATCCTGCGGGACGCCCCAGGCCACATCGCAACGAAATCCGTCAATGTTGGTTTCTTTCACCCAGTAATCCATCGCATCAATCATGGCGCGGCGCATGGGCTGCGAATCGAAGTTCAGATCGGCAATGTCCGACCAGTCCGGGTTAGGCGGAATAATGTTTCCCAGCGAGTCTTTGGTATACCATTCCGGATGATCAGTTATCCATTGGTTGTCCCAGCCGGTATGGTTGGCCACCCAGTCGATGATGACTTTAAAACCCATCTCGAGTGCCTTATTTACCAGGCTTTTAAAATCTTCCAGTGTCCCAAATTCCGGATTAATCCCCTTGTAGTCTTTCACCGCGTAATACGAACCCAGACTGCCCTTGCGGTTTTTTTCCGAAATCGGGTGAACAGGCATCAGCCAAAGCACATCCACACCCAGTTCTTTCAGGCGCGGAAGATGTGTTTCGAACGCTTTGAAAGTTCCTTCGGGAGTATATTGACGAATATTCACTTCATATATCACCGCATTTTTAGTCCACTCCGGAATGTGTGCCGGAATTACCGTTGGTTTTGTTGCAGGCTGGCAAGCGAACAAAGCAGCCGTCAGCAGCGGGATAAAAAACAGGCTTTTCAGTTTATTCATAGCAGGATGTTAAAAATGTTGTCGTTGTTATTAATTGCTGCGGGTGCGAGTTAAAACCCGTAACGCGCATCGCGTAACTCGTAACAGGGATTCTACTTCAACTCAACAATCATCGCACTCATAGCCGGAACGGTCAGAGTTTTCAAATCGGTCAGGGTCTTTCCTGAAATGATTTCTTTTCCTGAGGTGCAGCTGGCCATCACTTCGCTGAAACGGCCGGTATCCAGGCTCTTCTCTGATGCGTTTTTATTCAGTACCACCATCACTTTTCCGGATTCGTTGTAGCGGAAATACACGTAGATTCCGTTTTCAGGAGCAAAATGCCTGAGTGCTCCGTTATGAACAACCGGATTGGTTTTCCGCCAGTTCAACACTTTGCGGAAATAATCCTGCGCATCTTTTTGCTTAGCCGAAAGTCCGGAGCCGGTAAAAGCATTCACCGGATCGCCGTCCCATCCTCCCGGAAAATCGGAACGGATCACACCGTGTTCTTCGGTTCCGGGATTGGACATCAGGATTTCGGTTCCGTAGAAAATCTGCGGAATTCCGCGGGTTGTAGCGTAATAGGCAATTCCCAGTTTCAGCAAATCAATATCCTCGCCCAACTGGGTGTAAAAACGCGACATGTCGTGATTATCCGGAAAAATAACCAGATCGTCTGAATTCGGATACAGAAAATCGTTGGCTAACGCTTCATACAGAGTGACCAGTCCGCCACCCCAGGTTTCGGGTTCTTTCAAACTCCTGACAACCGCGTTGTTCAGCGGAAAGTCCATCAGGCCGGGAAGCTCAGAAACATAGCCATCAGCATTTACTTTGCCTTTCTGCCAGTATGAAACAATAGCCGGATTCATTGACCACTCCTCGCCGACCATATAAAACTCCGGATATTCTTCCAGCATCCGGCGGGTCCATTCGGCCATTGCAAATTTATCGGGGTACGGATA
>JAEUSS010000453.1 GCA_016788685.1 Prolixibacteraceae bacterium
CCTCTTCCCATTCCGAACAGAGAAGTTAAGACCGCCAGCGCCGATGGTACTGCACACCAGTGTGGGAGAGTAGGTCGTCGCCATTCTTTAGAAACTCCATTCCTTAATTGGGATGGAGTTTTTTTGTTTCAGTACGCCACCTTTCCGCCCAACGGAGGACAAGGCATCACAGCCACCGGACAAGCAATCATAGCCATCTGACAAGCGATACAATGGGATCAATTCAACATTAGGGTGGAGCTATAAAATTGTTTCTATCTTTCGTGCATGGAAATAGAATCATTACTGAAATACCTTCTGCCCGAAGACTTGCTAGAATATTTTGAATTAACACAAGTGAAAGAATCCGGGGATAATATGTTGTCAATGTACCTGGATGAGAAAAATATTGTACCACCTGAACACAAAGACAAACAGTTATTATCCCAGGGATTTGATGATCCGGTTACTATCCAGGATTTTCCTTTGCGTAAAAGGGGTGTTTACCTTGTTGTTCGCCGGCGCAAATGGAAAGATAAACTAAGCGGGAAGATCTATAGCCGGACATGGGATCTAACGGCCCAAGGCACCAGCTACTCTAAAGAGTTTGCTGCTTTTTTAAAAGAGTTATTTGGACAGGTACCCCATTAGTGGCAAAAGCCTTGAAAAACACTACCATATCAATGGCGATCGTTTCGGGCAGCAATACAAGGATCATTTAAGCGATTACCCGAAGTGGGATCAAAAAGATCATGCCCAAGACTGGTTGCTGTTTCCCGATAATTTGGGTCCACGGCTGAGCCTTGATGAAACGTCCCTGTCAAACGGTGAGCTATACACGATCCTAACCAACAAAGCAGCCCGGGGGCAAAAAGGCGTATTAGTTGCCATGATCAGGGGCACTAAAGCAGAATCGGTCATCGAAGTATTGACGCGGATTCCCAAAAGATTACGTGACCAGGTGGAAGAAATAACCCTTGATATGGCTGGTTCAATGAACCTGATCGTGAAACATTGTTTCGCAAGGGCAAGCAAGGTGATTGACCGTTTTCATGTCCAGAAACTGGCTTATGATGCCCTTCAGGAAATGCGTATTAAACACCGATGGGATGCCATTAATGAAGAAACCAACGCCACAGACAATGCCCGTTGGGAAAAAACTGAATATGTGCCTTTTCGCTTTGAAAACGGCGATACCAAAAAGCAACTCCTGACCCGAAGCCGTTACCTGCTGTTCAAATCAGCCGACAAATGGTCGCCCAGTCAAAAAGCAAGAGGCAAAATCCTGTTTGCTCAATATCCTGACATCCGGAAAGCATTTAGCCTGACTCACTCTCTTCGGTTGATCTTCTCACTTACAAAAGATAAAGGCGTGGCTTATACCAAACTGGCTAAATGGTACAACGATGTGACAGACTCCGGCTTTAAAGCATTCAATACCATATCGGCAACAATCTATACCCATTACAAAGAAATATTGAATTTCTTTGATAACCGGTCAACCAACGCTTCTGCCGAATCGTTCAATGCTAAACTAAAAGCTTTTCGATCAAGCTTAAGAGGGATAAGGGATATCTCTTTTTTCCTGTACAGGGTAGCTAAAATTTTTGCTTAAACGTTACATCCACCCCAATGTTGAATTGATCCATACAATGCCAACTGACAGGCAATCATAGTCATCTGACAAGCAATCATTGGCCTCGGACAAGCCCGCAGAGCCGGAGGACAGGCGATACAATGCCATCTGACAGGCAATCATAGCATCTGACAGGCAATCATTGGCCTCGGAAAGATCATCATTGGTCGGACAAGCGAGCATAGAAGGAAAGGGGAAGGAGGCTGGGAGGTTCAGGTGTGAAAAAGCAAAAGGCTATCTGTGGAGATAGCCTTCTGTTTTTATATCAATTTATCCGGGAATTTACCCGCATTTGGATGAGCCGCAGTCGGGGCATATCAAACAGCCTTCCTGGTAGGTCACATTGCGCGATCCGCACTCACCGCAAACAGCACCTTCAGCCACGGTTCCGTCGGGGACGTATTTTTTCAGTGCGCGTGCAACACCGGCTTTCCAGCTGTTGATGGTGTCGTTGTCGAACTGGAGGCTGGTGACCGTGTCGACCACTTTGTGGATCGGCATTCCGTGGCGCAGAACCCCGGAAATCAGCTTGGCATAATTCCAGAACACCGGGTTAAATTTGTACGAGAGTCCTTCGATGGTTGTACGGTAACCTTGTTTGTTGGTGTATTGGAAATCGTAGCGTTTGGTGCCGTCGGGGTTTACATTTTTAATGATTTTCCCGCTGACTACTGAGCGAGGCAGCAAAATGCCATCTTCGTCGTCGGACAACCCGGTAAAGATTTCGTAAGGGCGGCCATCGATGGTTCCGATGAAAGCAACCCATTTGTCTTTTGAATTCTGGAAACGAACGATGTCGGCTTCCAACTCGTTTGGACGTTTGGTGGGGAAGATGCTGTTTTTCTTTTCCTCGGTATCTTCTTCTTTTTTGTTCGAGATCAATACTCCGGAACGTGATCCGTCGCGATAGACAGTGACGCCTTTACAGCCGCTTTTCCAGGCTTCGAAGTAGAGCCGGCCTACCAGTTCTTCGTCGGCATCAGCAGGCAGGTTGATGGTTACGCTGATTGAGTGGTCGACCCATTTCTGGATTTTTCCCTGCATGCGCACTTTATTCATCCAGTCGACGTCGTTTGATGTCGCTTTGTAGTAGGGAGATTTGGCGATCAATTCTTCCAGATCGGCTTCAGGATAGTTCTTTTT
>JAEUSS010000476.1 GCA_016788685.1 Prolixibacteraceae bacterium
CTGCCAAAAATATCCGAAACTTTTTTTTCGTTTATTTTCGACCCGGACTCCTTGACCCGAAAGCTGCCCAGAGGAAAATCCCCTCCCTGGCATACTCCCCCGGTGACCGGTGAAAACCCCCTTCCAGTAATTCAGTGAACGTTCTTGCGTTTTTAGCGGCTGCAAAGGTAATCGCCTTTTTTTAACTTCCAAACAAAAACTGAGTTTTTATCTGAACCTTTTTAAACTCCCCCTCCATCACTCCTAAACAACCGTACCCGGCTTTATTGCTCCCCGTTGAAAGCGGCCGCAAAAGTATCGAACTTTTTAACCTTCGCAAACATTACTCAACTTATTTTCTGAAAAAATATAACCACAGATTATTAACTCCATAAAAAACAGAATAGTTACAAAATAAACCCTGCAAAAATAGAATGTGATTCTATCCTTCAAGAAAAATTACTCTATATATAATATACCAAATCAATCGTCTGGCAAGTTTTAAATATGCTACTGATGAATACTTCGCCAACTGATCCTGAATATGAACAAATTACGAATCTTCAACGGTCAGGTACATTCTCAGTGATTACAAACCGATTAAAGAATCAATTTTCTTATACATTTGCACCGTGTTAGTTTTAAGTCTATGAAAAAAATCAGAAACGTACTCTTCTTCTTAACGTTAGCCAGCTCGGCTCTAAATCTTCAGGCCAAAGAACCCATATTTACGGTTGACAAACCCGGGATCAAACCACATCGCATCATTCGCACCTGCTGCTCTTTCGGAAGCGAGATGCAGCTTTTCGCCATCCCAGGAGTCAAGCTGACAGAAATTACCGCTATGGAGAAAATCGGAACGCACCATTACCTCGGCGATCCGAGCGAAGGGAACGGCATTATATATACACGAAAGGGCGGATTTATTGATATGGGACACCTGCGTGACCAGGCCGATTGGACAGCATACCTCTATAAACAATTACTGGAGAACCGGGCAAAAGGTAATTTGTCCATTCTTCTGGGGCGCGAAGGCGGAGAAAAAACGCTTACAGCCCAGATCGCTCCCCATCTGACAAAATCTGATCTCATTCAACTCGCCGGAAAAATTGCCTACGACCTTTCAGTATGGCACGAAATCGCCACATGGTTTGGCGCGTCTACTATTCCACTTGTCCCGGAAAGATATTCCAGCTTCTCGGTTGAAGATGCTTATTCAAACTTGCTGGGCGTTACGATTGGGATAAAAGCCATACAAAGCGAATTGCCTTACGAAGAAGCCGTCACCCGAATTATTGAAGAAACACTTAAAAATCTGGATGTTGTATCGAATGAAACCGAAACCTATATGGCCATGGAAGCCGTGCGAGACATTTGGTGGACCCGGGACAAACGACTGCCAAGCAGCAAAGTATTATTGCAGCGCCAGGTTCAGGTCTACCCCTGCTTACAGCCATGGTTAGTGCCCGGCTGGGCCGGCTCCAATCAAAAGGCTGTTGAACTCAGCGTCCCTGAGTACGCGTCAAACGGAGAATCGCTTAACCATTTTTACGAACTCGAATTCAGGCTGAATTATAAATTTCCCTTTCGTAAAATGTTTCCTGAAAGAAAGGACAGAAGCATTACCCAAAATGATTTCGACCGGTTACTGGCTCATGTTGCCGCTGACCTGACTAAAAAAGAAAGCCGGTTTCGGTAAAAGTCAGGTTAATCGGATTTGCATTCACACCAACTGACGTACAAAAGATACTTACAGCTTTATCGCTTTTGCTTTGCTGATTTCACTTTCGTTGTGTAGCCGGTCAAGTGCCGAAATCCGAATCTCATATTTCCGGCGCAGTTTGCGCGGATGGGGTTTGAAAACAATGCTCTTCTCACGGGTGATCGTGAAAATATTCTCCGGGTTTTGGGCATCGAACTTTTGCCCTGCCGGATTCAGGTAAACCAGATATGCTACTGATTTGTCCATTTCACCATCCGCTTTGGCCGCTTTCCATTTCAGTTTGTTCCCATTTTTCCTGAAGCGGCGGGGTTGTTCAGGAGCTTTGTTATCAATCCACGGCATAGCGGGAACCAATGCAGGCTTTGAATACAGCTCTTCCTGAAGACTTTTAGTGAACCCAAACGAATCGCGATTAAAATGTACACTGCTGTAAAAAGCACTCCCTCCCAATTGCGGAATCTCTCGGGTGACCTGAATCTGTCTGACCAACTGATCCGGCTTTCTCCACTCAGGCACTGCAGAGTTGGCTTCGAGTTTATAAACAGCATGACCGATGTACATTCCCCTGTTGTACGAATGCGCAGCCCACCATTTGCTCAGGGTCAAGAAATCGACCGAAGGATGTCCGATTTGCCAATACAGCTGCGGAAGACAATAATCGATCCAGCCGTTCTTCTGCCACTTCAGAATGTCGGCATGAAGGTGATCGTAGTTGGTCGTTCCGGCAGTAGTCTCCGATCCCTGCGGATCGTCAGCTTTATTTCTCCAGACTCCAAACGGACTGATTCCGAACTTCACCCAAGGTTTAGTCTTTTTAATATTTTCTGAAAGCATCCGAATCATCTGATCGACATTATCACGCCGCCAATCAGACTTTTGGTCAGCCAGGAAACCCCGGCTGTATTGCGCAAACGAGTTCTGGTCGGGAAAATCCTCTTTGAGAGGATACGGATAGAAATAATCGTCAAAGTGAATGGCATCAACGTCATACCGGGCCACGATATCCTTAACCACTTTTACAAGGAACTCGCGCGTTTGCGGCAACCCCGGATCAAAATACAACTTGCCGCCGTAATTAACAATCCACTCCGGATGTTTGAATGCGATGTGATTTCCGGCCAGCGGTTCGCTGGCGTTCTGCGCTACCCGAAAAGGATTAAGCCAGGCATGAAACTCCATGTTCCGGGAGTGGCACTGTTCAATCCAGAACCGGAGCGGATCGTAAAACGGCACAGGAGCTTTCCCCGAGGTCCCGGTCAGATAACGCGACCAAGGTTCCAGGTCTGACTGGTAAAAAGCATCCGAAGCAGGCCGTATCTGCATAATAATGGCATTCATCCCGTTTCGGGAATGAAGATCAAGAAGGGCGATCGCCTCCTTCTTCTGTTGCTCGGCAGAAAGCCCGGGCTTCGAAGGCCAGTCGATATTGTTGACAGTTGCCACCCAAACTGCTCTGAACTCACGTTTCGGAGCTACCTGCGCCTGCAAATTCCAGCTTAAAAACAAAAAGGAAACAAAAAATAACCTGAACATAGCGTGTACATATAAAATACGATTTGCCAAAATAAGGTTATCCTGGTTAAGTTGAACAGTGAGCGCCAACTTTTTATCAAGACCGGATTGTTAAAAACACTTATTCATCACATTATATTCATTCATTTGAACTATTCCCGCCTGAATTCGGAGCTTCTCCATAATTAAACATCATAACTTCAACCTCTCTGGAATTACAATTTCCAAGTAAACTCCAAACAATACGTCGCATTTATTACCATTCGATCCTAATGCTGAACAGATTACAACTATTTTAAAATTCTAAATTTATTCTGTTTTCATTAAAGAAGCATTTGCACATTTCCTATTTTTTTTGATATCTTTGCCACGTTCAGTTCGCTGAAAGTTCATCACTGAAAAATAGTTTTAAAAATATAATACACTTGGCAAACCAAAGTGCTACTTCGATGGTTATTTAGGTAGCTACTTCAAAGCTGGTTACTTTGGTGGCTCATGGTTTATTAGGTTTAGTTGGTTTAGGTTAGTTTCCCGTCGTAACGGGTGAAAAGGCTGTCAGAGGACAGCCTTTTCTATTTAAAGCAGGCTCACCCCCATCCACAAGTATCCGTGTTTGTTGCAATGCGTCCATTTATCTTGTATCCCCGGGAAAGGGTACAAATTCATCGTCTTCAGTTTTTTTATAAATTTGCGCCCTCGTTTACAGAGGTGAAAACATTAATAATTGTACGAAATGGCAGCTGAGAAGGGAATATTTCAACGCACAGAATTGTTGCTGGGAACAGAAAAGATGAATGAGATTGCCCAAAAAAAGGTGATTATCTTTGGAATTGGAGGAGTTGGAAGCTGGTGTGCTGAAAGCCTTATCCGGACAGGCATCCGTCATCTGACCATTGTTGACTCGGACCGCGTATGCGTAACCAACATCAACCGCCAATTGCTTGCCACCTCCCAAACCGTTGGCGAAGTAAAAACTGAAGTCCTGAAAAAAAGGCTTCTCGAAATCAATCCGGCAGCTGAAATTCAGGCGCTTCAGAAAATATACGAACCAGCAAACTCCGATTCGTTTGAACTCGATTCGTACGATTACATTATTGATGCCATCGACAGCCTGAAAAACAAGATTGATCTGATCCGCAAAGCCACCCGAACAAACGCTGTATTTTTTTCGTCAATGGGAGCTTCACGAAAAATTGACCCGACCCGGATACGTGTCGCCGAATTCTGGAAAGTAAAAGGCTGCCCGCTGGGTCATGTCGTTCGGAAAAATATACGAAAGGGCGATTTGCCGGCGAAGAAATTCATGTGCATCTACAGCGAAGAGCTGATAGACAACCAAGGCTCGGGTTCGTCCTGCGGAACCGACAAATGCCTGTGTCCCAAGTCAAAAATCGCTAAAGGCGATCCGGAACTGGCAGATCATGAATGGTGCAGCCAGAAAGCCGTGATCAACGGAACAGTGGCGCACATTACCGCAATCTTCGGTTTTACCCTGGCAGGATTGGTTATTCAGGATATCTACAGCAAAAGTTAGAAATACATCCGGGGTTGCCGATTTTTTCTTAATGGTTCATCTCCTCTTTTTTTTCATCTTTGTACAAATACACCTGATTCTGTCATGCCTGTACTCAATGAAATTCTGATCTTTTTGGCGGCAGTAGCTGCCGGATTCATCAATGCCATCGCCGGAGGGGGAACACTGATTACTTTCCCGGTACTGATAGCTATCGGCATCCCGCCGATCGCTGCCAATGTGACCAACACAGTGGCGCTGGTTCCGGGAACCATCGGCGGAATGTGGGCACAGCGGGCTGATTTTAATTCGCAATACAAACGGCTGCTGAAACTTCTGTTGCCCGCCGTTGCAGGCGGAATTGCAGGCGGACTGCTCATCATCAACACGAGCGAAAATTCGTTCCGGAGCATTATCCCGTATCTGATTTTGCTGGCCACGCTGCTACTTGCTGTTCAGATCCCGGTCAAAAACTGGGTGACAAAACGAATAGGCCATGTACATCACGAAAAACACAATCCGCTTTTCATGCTGTCAATGGTTTTTATGGCATCAGTTTACGGTGGTTATTTTGGTGCCGGGCTGGGAGTTATCCTGATGGCTGTTCTCGGGCTGGTTACCGACGATTCATTGACCCGGCTCAATTTTCTGAAACAAGCACTCGCATTCTTTGTCAAC
>JAEUSS010000491.1 GCA_016788685.1 Prolixibacteraceae bacterium
ACCAAACGATAAATGATTACAAAATCAGATGACTTAAACCTATTTTTTTTCACCTGTTTTCGAAACAAACGACCTCATCGCGCTTTATCCGGAATAAAAAACCGAACAATCCAAATTGCAGCAAGGGATGTTTGCCAAAAAAGATGGCCTGAACATCAGAGATATTCAGGCCATATCAACACCGTTTCAATTGGTGCGGCATAAGTTCCGGATTAATCAGCTCATTATATTCTCGACTTCATCCGGAGTTATCGGTATACGGTCTCCAAGAATTTCGCAACCGCTTTCGGTAACCAGAATATCATCTTCCAGCCGGATTCCGCCAAAGCCAATGTATTCGTTCAACCGGTCGAAGTTGATAAAATCGGTGTTTATTTTTTCGGCTTTCCATTTTTCAATTAAGGCAGGAATAAAATAAATACCCGGCTCGTTGGTAATCACAAAGCCTGGCTCGAGTTTTCGTCCCATGCGCAGATACGCCGTTCCGAACTGGTCAACCGGGCGGGTCTCGTCATCGTAGCCCACATAAATCTGCCCCAGATCTTCCATGTCATGAACGTCCAATCCCAGCATATGCCCCAGACCGTGCGGCAGAAATAACGCGTGCGCACCGTTCCTCACAGCCTCTTTCACATCGCCCTTCATTAGCCCGATTTCTTTTAATCCGGATGTGATTACCTCGGCAGCGGCCAAATGCACCGATAAATAAGTGGCACCAGGCTTGGTCAACTCACGTCCGCGGTTATTTGCAGCCAGCACGATCTCATAAATCTCCCGTTGCTTTGACGTAAACTTTCCACTCACCGGAATGGTCCGGGTAAAGTCCGAAGCATAATGCGAGCTAATCTCCGCCCCGGCATCAACAAGCATCAGGCGCCCGTCCTGCAAGATATTGGAGTGATCGTGATTATGAAGAGTTTCTCCGTTCTGCGACAAAATAACCGGAAACGATACCATTCCTCCACCGGCATTGGCGATTCCTTCAATCGTTCCGGCAATGGTTTGCTCCCAAACACCCGCGTTGGCCATTTTCATGGCTGCAACGTGCATTTGATGCCCGACCGCACAAGCTTTTCTGATCTCGTCAATTTCCTGAACTTCTTTTACTGAACGTAAAGAAATAACAGCTTTAATCAGTTCCAGTGAAGCGTATGCTTTCTGTTTCGACACCGAAATTCCCAGCAATTCATTCAGCAACAACTTATTTTCGGCACGATACGGCGGCAGAAAATGAATTTTCCGACCCGACCGGATTGCTTTCCCGATAACCGTTTCAAGGTTCTTAAAAGGTTCGGTGCGGACAACACCAACCCTGTCAGCTTTCTCCTTCAAGGCGATCTGGGGTCCCATCCAGATAATATCTTCAATGCTCACATCGTCTCCGAAGATGGTATCTTCACCCGAATCGACATCAAGCACCGCTGCCAGATTCTGAAAATCGAGTCCAAAAAAATACAGAAACGAACTATCCTGTCTGAAATGGTATGTATTATCTGCATAGTTCATCGGGGAATCAACATTTCCGAGAAGCAGAACAATTCCACCCGATATTTTTTGTCTTAACTGCTGGCGGCGTGCAATATAAGTTTCGCGACTAAACATATACTTGTTGTTTAATATTTATTGAGGAAAGATAGAAAAAATACCGCTTAAAATTGCAGATAAGACCATGCTCAATGTTTTATACCATGCAAATTGCAGGAAAATCGGCAGCTAAAAAAGCCAACCAGCTTTCAAATAATTCGTAGAGTAAATACACACCAAATTCAACGCCATGAACAATACTTTAGCTATTTACCTGAATAAAAGGCTTCACCACGACCATCCGAAGTACCTGAAAGAAAAAACCACTCCCGGGCCGGTGATCTGTATTTCGAGGGAAGTTGGATGCGGAGGTGTTGCCATTGCAAGACTTCTGGCCAACGAGCTGGATAAATTATGCCTTTGCAAAAAATGGAAAGTATTGAGTAAAGAGATCCTTCAGGAAAGTGCCCGTGAACTGGATATGGATCCGAATAAACTCCGGAATTACCTGAAAGAAGGAGACCGAAGCCTGTTTGACGACATTTTGGCTGCTTTCAGCGAGAAAAGATTCAAAAGCGACAGAAAAATCAACAAAACACTTATCGATCTGATCTCAGTATTTATAAACGACGGCTACTGCATCATTGTGGGACGAGGCGGACACATTATCGCAAAAGACATCAAACAATCGTTACTGATAAAGCTGACTGCCCCGATCGACTGGAGAGTAAAACAAATCATGGAGAAAAACAGCCTGAATATCAGACAAGCCCTTGATTTTATAGAAAAAACAGAAAAAGAGAGAGACAACTTCCGAAAACACATCGCCGGAGAAAATACAAATCCGGAGGAATTTGACCTGGTTATAAATACCGCAAGATTAAAGACCGACGACATTATTTCCTTGCTTCGTTTTGCCGCCCAAACCAAAGGACTGCTGGAAACCAACAAGAGTAAAGTTGAAGTATTTTAGGTTATAGATTTCAAGCTCCAGGCAAACCCGATACCTGGAACTTGAAACCGATAACTCCGGTCTATTTAAGCCATTTATCGAGCCATTGCTTAAACACCCTTTGCCACAGGATACCGTTTTGCGGCTGCATAACCCAATGGTTTTCTTCCGGAAAGAACAGGAACTGAGCCGGAATGCCCTTTAAAACAGCTGCGTTGTACGCACCCATTCCCTGAGTAAACGGAATCCGGAAGTCTTTCTCTCCATGAATAATCAAAATCGGTGTATCCCACTTATCAACAAATAAATGCGGAGAAAAACCGTAAGAACGCTGAGCTGCTTTATTCGATTTATCCCAGTATGGCCCTCCAATATCCCAGTCTTCGAAAAACATTTCTTCGGTGGTGACATATTGCTGCTCGAAATTAAAAATACCGGCATGCGAAATAAAAGCTTTAAACCTTCCGTTGTGATGGCCGGCCAGATAATTCACCGAAAATCCGCCGTAACTTGCACCAACTGCACCCAATCTTTCCTTATCGACAAACGGTTCTGCCGAAACATTATCGATGGCACTCAAATAATCTTTGATGTTCTGACCTCCGTAATCTTTACTGATCTGTTCCAGCCATTCCATTCCAAAACCGGGCAAGCCACGGCGATTGGGAGCCACCACGATGTATCCGTTGGCCGCCATTTGCTGGAAATTCCAGCGGTATGACCAGTTCTGGCTGACCGTTCCCTGCGGGCCTCCCTGACAATAAAGAATAGCCGGGTATTTTTTGCTCGCGTCAAAATGTGGTGGATAAATTACCCAAACCAGCATGTCTTTATTGTCTGTTGTTTTCACCCAGCGTTTTTCCACTTTGCCCATGGTCAGCTGGTCAACAATGCCTTTGGTTACCGAAGTAACAGGCTTGTCTTTTCCGGTAACCGGATCGACCAAATACAATTCAGCAGGTTGCGACATCGAAACTTTCTCAGCAATCAACCCGCCTTTGGCCTCTGCAACAGTCAGGTAATTATGAATTCCATCCGTCAGGCGGGTTATTTTTTCATCGGCTATGTCCAGCTTGTAAATCTCATCGGTTGCATGAATATCACTGATGAAATAAATTGATTTTCCGTCCGCCGACCAAGTCAGGTTATTACAATTCTGATCAAACAGAGTGGAATAATCCTTTTTCGCCCCCGTTTCAATTTCGCCGATAAAAAGTCTGGATTTATCTGCTTCGTAGCCATCGCGCTCCATACTTTCCCAGGCGAGCTGCTTCCCGTCAGGCGAAAAGACCGGATTTTTATCGTAACCCATCTGCCCCTCAGAAAAGTTTATCGTTGTCCTTTCCTGAAGCGAATAAATGTATATTTCTGAATTTGTTGAGAGTGAATACTCCTTTCCAACCTTCTTTTTACAAGTATAGGCAATCAGCTTTCCGTCGGGACTCCAGTTGATTTCTTCCATTCCGCCCATCGGTTTCATCGGACTGTCGTAACGTTCATCCTTCAGAATGTCGGTAGCCTCACCCACTTTCCCATTCGTAAAAGGCGCAACAAAAATATGGCTGTAAGTGTAATCGTGCCAGCTATCCCAGTGTCGATACATCAGGTCATTTTCCAGACGGGCATTCGCTTTAGGCAAATCAGGAAATAAATCGTGAATATCCTGATCAAGTTTTACATTGCAGGTATATAAAATATGAGTCAATTCCGGAGAATATTTAAAGCCCGTAATCCCGCCGGGAACGTTTGTTAACTGAGTCGGATTTTCTCCGTCAGTGTCCATTTCCCAAAGCTGCGTATCACCTGATTTAGATGACAGAAACCCTATTTTCTTCCCGTCGGGCCTCCAGACCGCTGAAGATTCTTTTTCGGGAGTATCGGTCAGTTTAACCGGTTCACCACCCGATACCGGAACCGTGTAAAGGTCGCGGTACGATTTATTTTCCTCAACATTATAATTGGTAACCGAATACAACACGGTGGAGCCATCCGGAGAAACAACCGGTTCGCCAATTCTTCCGAAACTCCATAAAACTTCAGGAGTCATAATGTCCGAAGTAAGTTTGGGAACCTCGGGAGTCGTCTTTTTTGTCATTTCAGGTGTGGTTTTCGGATTTGAACATGAAAACACGGCAGCCGCAAGGGCCAGCCAACAGATTGATTTCGTCATACTGATCGAATTATTTATCAATTAAGGCTGTGAAAATAAAGAATGTCGGGCAATAAAAAAAAGAAGCATCTGCTAATAAATAACAGATGCTTCCTGATATGCAGAATTAATTGAAACAGTAATCTAGTATTTGTATTCTCCGGTGTATTCAAAATCATCGCCGTCGAATCCTTTTGCAATCACCTTAAAAGAGGTGCTGTTTTTGCCCTCAACCTTAAGCGCATTCAAATCAAAAGTAACGATAGCAGATAAAGGATAACCACCAGAATCTCCATTGTCATTGTGCCGCAATTCCAGAACTACCGGGCTATTCGGATTAATTACTCCTGGTTGTTTCACCAGATTGATGTAGTGTACTTTATTTCCTCCACGGTATTTCAGCTCAAAATTCAGCATACCTTTTTTAACCCACCTGTCTGTGACATGAATCGGATCGTTACCGATACTATCCTCAATTGCAGGGGTAATATCCAGGATTCCTTTATACAGGATTTTACGCATAGAGTTAATCCTCACGTAATACTGTTCATCATGGTTTTCATTCTCCCTGTTGCCTAAAATCGTAAAGTTGGCTAAAACCCTGTCGTTGTTCTTCAACTCAGACCACGACATATTATTCACTGCGGGATAGAGCACTTCTCCGTCGTCCATGGCAATAGTAAACGAATCAGACTCTGCATTTTTTTGCACCAGGCCAAATCCAACCCACGCATCGTTCAAGGAATATCCATCATCGTCCATATCACAGCTTGTCATGAAGCTGAATACGGCACCCATCACAAAAAAAATTAATAACTTTTTCATTTTTATTCAATATTTATTTTTGTTTTCATGTGCTTCTTCATTTAAAATTGTATCTGATAAATGAATCTGCCGGCTTTCTACAACAATAGATTTAGAAAACCGCAAATTGGTTGCGTTAATAAATATTTTTTCCGAAAAAAAAAAAAAAAAAATGGCACAACAATTGAAGTTGAAATATTCATATATTTACATACTTGAATTTTACTTGATTTGGAGAAAGAATCAGAATTCAAATTACAAATGCGAATAATTACAAATTAACAAGTTATGAAACATCTATTTTTAACGATCTCGGCTGTTGCAATCCTGCTTTCGGCCTGCGGAAATACCGGTAAGGGAAGCGCTAAAAACACAGAACCCATCAGCACTGCCGCAGCAAATAACTCAGGCCCTACCGAGAAACTGACAAAAGCACTTTTTATTCAAAAGGTGTGGGACTACACCAAATCGCCCAACGACTGGAAATATTTAGGTTCAAAGCCTGCGATCGTTGATTTTTATGCCGATTGGTGTGGCCCGTGCAAAATTGCAAGTCCTATTCTGGACGAAATCGGAAACGAATATGCCGGTAAGATTCAGGTGTACAAGATCAACACCGATCAGGAGAGAGAACTGGCCCAGGTCTTTGGGATAACCGGCATTCCGGCATTTCTGTACATCCCGGCTCAGGGCAAACCGGTCATGATGTCAGGAATTGGCAGAACTAAAGAAGAAACAAAGAAGATGTTTGTTGACAATATCGAGAAGTACCTTTCGGTAAAAAAATAAAACGAGGGACAGTCCCCGGGAATCCATATAAACAAACTATCATCCTGACTAGTCCTAAATAAGCGATACAGATTTATAGGACTAAATTAATAGATTCACAGACCGTTTCAAAGCTAGCTTTGAAACGGTCTGTTTTTTT
>JAEUSS010000503.1 GCA_016788685.1 Prolixibacteraceae bacterium
CAAGGAGATTCGAAGCGGCCCGGAATCTTCTCTGATAAATTGGTCGGCTATGGCGTCAATAGTGGGTAAATGGTTAAGCGTGGTTATTGTAACTGTTGATTTGCATGTGCTTATGTTACCGTTTTTATCTGCAGCAGTAACGGTTATCTGGTTTTCTCCGGTATCTCTGCAATCGAAGCTGGTTTGAGAAAGAGAGATTGTTTCAACCTCACAGGCATCTGATTGAGAAACCAGAATGTCAGTCACATCAATTGATGTGTGATTTGAGTTATCTAATACCAGTGCAATATCCCGGCAAACGATTTGAGGAGGGATCCGGTCGTAAACGGTTATATCCGTGTAACAGATATCACTCATACCTGAAGGATTTGTAGCGGTGATCTTAACTGAACGTTTTTGCCCGGCATCGTTGCAACTGAATACGTTCGGAGTAACTGTAAATGTTAAATTGCTGTATGGGTAATAAGAATCAGTTGTTTCCTTTGTTAAGTTGAAAATGTCATCGGCGGTTAAGCTGTAATTGCCTGAAACATCTAAAGAGATACTTATTGGTGTGCCTGCCGCATTGGGGGCAACATTAACTTTGTCTGATACGGTTAAAGTCAGAGTTATGGTACTGTCGCAGCCCGAGACAGACTGGAAGTTCTCGGTGTAGGTGCCTGATTCGGAAATTGACTGGGTTCCGAATTGAAAAGGTATCTCGTTAAGAAATACAGTTTTCTCGGATGTTAAGTTGTAGGCAGGATTTACGGTGAGGGTCAGGGTTATTGTGCTGTCGCATCCGTATATCGTATTGAAGGTTTCGGAGTATACTCCGGATTCGGTCAAACTTTTAGAACCCAAAACGTAGGGTAATTCGTTTGAGCAAAGTTCTTTTTCTTTGAGTATGTGATAGGTCTGGTTAACGTTCAAATTCAAGGTTACCAAACTGTCGCAGCCATGTCGCGACACGAAGAGCTCAGAATACGTGCCCGGTTGGATCAAGTTCTGTGATCCGAAAGAATATGGAAGTTCGTCCGAGCAGATCGTTTTATCTTTTTCAACCGAGTAAGACTGTTTTACGGTAAAATTTAATGTCACCAGGCTGTCGCAACCGGCTATAGATTGAAAGATTTCCTGATATTGCCCTGATACTGTTAGTTGCTGTGATCCAAAAGAGTACGGAAGCACATTCTCACAAACCTCTTTTTCTTTAGTGAGCTGATAAGTTGGATTTACAACCAAATTTAAAGTTACTAAGCTGTCACAGCCAGCTATGTTTTGAAATGTTTCCTGATATTCGCCCGACTCGGTCAGGCTTTGAGAGCCAAATAAATATGGCAATTCGTTTGCACAGATAACTTCTTCTTTCGATGTCTGATGCGATGGTTTAACAATCAGATTTAGTGTTACCAGGCTGTCACAACCAGTAACAGAAGTAAATGTTTCCTCATATTCGCCGGCAGAAGTTATGGACTGTGTTCCGAAAGTGTAAGGTAATTCGTTTTCGCAAAGCGATATTGTTTTGGCTACGTTGAAGGTCGGATTTACAGTTAGAATAAGCAGAACTGTACTGTCATTGCCACTGACGGATATAAAGGTTTCGATATAATTTCCTGGTTCAGAAGGAGATTGGGTGCCAAAAGGATAGTTTTCACCTTCACATATAGAAGCCTCAATGGTTTTTGAAATTTCCGGTTTTGCAGTCACTACCCAATTCCTGGTGCTGGTACCGTCTTTCAATGAATAAGTTATCGGCGAACTGAAATTATTTACAGTGACGCCGGATGTTTGAGGAACTGTTTCAATACTGACATCCGTAACATCAGAAGTGGTGGTGTATGTTGCGACCAGATTAGTCAAATCGGTAGCGGCGGCCAATGTCAGTTTTACTGTAGCTGCCTGCCCGTCTATAATTGCAGAGCCTTTTTGCCCGGCAACATCAAAACGCGTGAATGATAAGGGTTTTGCAACTTCCGTGATTTTGATCATTCCGTCTGCGTTGTCAGTGTATACAACGTAGAATGCACTACCAAGATCGACGGCTGATACAACAGAGTTCTTTACGGTCACATTTGCATATACGTGTTCCAGGTCATTGTATAAGGTATACAGATTTGAGACGGAATTCCCGCCCACCGCCAGGTCTGTGTCGTTCGAGGCGATTGAACTTACCGAAGATGTGTTAAGATTCTGCGTGTTGGAAAAGTTAATTACGGCTCCGCTCACCGTTAATTCAGAAACTTTAAAGGTGCTTTGTTTGTACAGAGCAAAAACATCGGTGCCATTAAAATCCAAATCATGAATAGAGAAAATATCAGAAGAAGAAATTGAGGTGCTCCCTGTTCCCAGGTTAGATTGAATAATAATTGAGTATTGTTTGTCGTTGCCTCCCATCCATGTTTGGTACTGATACTTGTGAGTAAGAATATAGTAATTTCCTTCCTGATCGGTTTCAATGAACGAGCCTTTGTCGAAATATTCAGCGTATCGGTCGGCTCCTCCGTAATAGTCCAGAAATCCGTTAAATATTATACTTTTTACGAATGTACCGCTGCTGTTTTCTGCATACATTATGTCTGGTCTGTCCGTATAATTTCCGACATTCCCTTTTGTATCGGTATAGGAGATGTGGGCAAATCCATTGTTAGAAACAGCAATGTCGGGTTTTAAACAAGCCCCTGCATGGTTGGACTCAATGTACTGAATCTCGCTCCATGAATTGCCATTGCGGCTTAAATAGGCAATTTTTCCGGAAGAAGTATAAACTACATGCGGGTTTCCATTGAGATCAATTGCTATCCGGCCTTCAGAACCTACCCCTAAAAGTTGCTCAGGACCCCATGATCCATTGGTATTAACCTGAATGTAATAGATGTCGGTGCCCTTGGAGTAAAGAATTCCGATGAAATCAGAGCCAGACTCCGCATGCAAAATATCTCCGGTAATTGAGCCGCTAAACCTGGATTGACCAAAAACGGCCGTAGTCCTCACCGGCAATCCTGAAGTAATAAGTAAGCTGATGAGGAGAAATTGTGTGAACGTTCTCATGGGGTTGTTTTTTGATTTTAATCAAAACTAATTATCGAAAAGGGAAACGAGGGAGCAAATCGTATATTAGAAAATCAAATTGTATATTTATATAGCCAAATTATCAAATTCATGATTTGTGATTAGATATGCTATAATAGCGACACCTTTGTATATCACCGGTTTCTGGGCAATTGTTTTTTTGACCAATCGTTTTTCAGCTAATAAAGCGCGGTTTTGGTTAGGCATTTTCATGGCCATTGTCACGGTACTTTACAGTTGTCATGCTGTCTACTTTTTGGGATATCATAATTTGTATCTGAAACTTGATGGAGTATACCTTGGGGCTAGCTTGTCGGTATATCCGATGTATTATATCTATGTCCGATTGTTAACTTGTGATCAGGAGATACGAAGAAACTATTTCAAGCATTTCGTGCCTGCAGTATTGTTGGCGATGCTTTTGTCGGCACTCGGTTTGATGGCTTCGGCAGATGAAAAAAGACTGTATTTTGATTCGGTGCTGGTTAAAAACAGCATACCTGAGACAGGAGCTTCTTTCCTGGTGATCGCCATGTCGTTAGTCTTTTTTGTTAGCCGTATTATTTTTGCTGTTCAGGTATTGTTGTATTTGGGATTGGGCTTTCAGTTGCTAAAGAAATATGATAGACGAATCTCAAATTTCTATTCAAATCTTCAGGGGAGAGAGCTTGTGTGGGTCAAGCTGCTGACTTTTTCTTTTTTGCTGACCTCAATTGTAAGTGTGGTGGTTAACATCATCGGAAGAGGTTATTTCCTGAATGGTAATTTTTTGTTGGCATTGCCTTCCGTGCTGTTTAGTTTGTTGTTTTTCATCATCGGGTTGCAAGGGAATAAACAAGACCATAGGATAATAGAGTTCGAAAAGGATGAAATGGAAGATACATCATCCGAAGTCAATTTTTCTATTAAGAGACAGGATATGCTGAAAGCTGATTTGTACAGCCTGTTTGACAATGACAAATTGTACTTAAACCCTGATCTTAGAATTAGTGACCTTTGTCGTTTATTAAATACGAACCGGACTTATTTATCCCGATTAATGAATGATGATTTTGGACTGAGTTTCAACGATTTTGTAAACCGTTACCGGGTTGTTTATTCTATTCAAATAATTGAACAGGATATAAGCGAAAAGTATTCGCAAATTCATATTGCTGAGCAATCAGGCTTTGGATCAGTAAGCTCATTTAACCGGGCTTTTAGGAAGGAGATGGGGATCGCTCCCAGTGAACACAGGCGTAATTTGAGTAGAAGGAGGTAATAGCCGCAGAACAACTTCAGCTAGTCAATATCCGGTTGGCAACAAGTTGTTTCAGGTTTCCCGGTGCTGTTGATAAACAGATATTGAAGGGATT